>JAUVVL010000294.1 GCA_030604635.1 Desulfobacteraceae bacterium | reverse complement strand
AATCATCACCAATCATCATCAATTTGAATTGGATTTAAGAAAAGTTGATAAAGAGGAAATTGGACAAGCAAAGACCTTCCTTGAAAGAATGAATTTTGACAGTCGTTTTGAAATGCGAATCGTCTAACAAGCGGGTGAACCAGACGGTAAGAACTCTGGCGGTTTGCGTTAAAGCCTTTGTTTTACGGTAAGTTTAGGCCGCTGGTTACCCGCCCCGTTCTGTTCCAATTCACATGTTCTACACCATATTTGGCAAATCCAATATTATATTGACAAAAGGCAGACATTAGCCTATATTGATAGAATGAAATATTTAAATTGGAGTTCCGAAAAAAACGAAATATTGAAGGCTAAGCGCGGGATTTCCTTCGAGGAAATTGCTTATTTGATCGAATCAGGTCAGATACTCGGAATTGAGGAAAACTCGGGACGATCTAATCAAAAAATATATATTCTGGAAATTGAGAGCTATGCCGTTATTGTACCTTTTGTGGAAAAAGACAATGAAATTTTTCTTAAAACGGCCTTTCCAAGTCGGAAATATACAAAGCGCTATGGTTTAAAGGGGGAATAATGAAGAAAATTAGTAAAAAGGCATTTGATCCGATTGATAAAGAAGAAAGAGACTTAATGGAATCAATCGAGCATGACGAGTGGCGCCCTGTTAAAAATATCAAACAGGAAAAAGAAAAAGCCATGGCGGCAGCCCGAAACACCCTGAAAAAAGATAAACGCATCAATCTCCGTCTGACTCAAAAGGATTATCATCAAATTCAGATAAAGGCTATTGAAGAAGGCATTCCATATCAAACACTTATTTCAAGCATTATTCATAAATATTTGAATGGTTCTTTAGCTCCAAGATCATAGATGGTAACAGAACCTGACATTCCACCGGACCGCTGACGCGTCCGGTGAATTCTGCGTTATACCGCTGCAAATTACAATGATGTTTTTGCCGAGAGGAATTAGTGAACAGCCTCCCTTTTAAGAATTGAGAAACAAAAATAGAGGACGATTTTGCAATGAGTGATGGGAAATACGCCATTAACAAAAAGCCCGACATTACCTATGTCTCTCAAGCAATTGGAAAGGACAACAATATTAGATATATATCTAAGGTGTTTGATCTAAAGGATTTCAAAGATTTCTACTACGATCAGAAGGATAAAAAGGTTTATGAAGTCATAAGAGAAAGCTCTACACAAGAAATAACTGCCATATATAACGAAAATACAACCGACTTCTCTATCAGAATTCAAAGATTTTCCAAGAAAACCGGTGCCCCGCATAATCAGTCTTTCAGTTTTCACGGCGGTGCATTGATTCGGTTCCTCCGATTTCTCGAATCAATTGATCTTCTATAACTCTCATCGAAAGATAAGATGCGGTTCACAGATGAATATGTTGATGATCTAATCGAACGTAAGAAAGCATTTAGTAAGATTTTACAGAGTTCAAAACCATTACCATCCAAGTTTTTATTAGAACTTTTTAACACTCTACACCAAAAACAGAAAACCGAGCTATTCCAGAGATTTATTGATAATATAGATTCATATGAGGCAGATAGCCTTGATGCAGCGATTAAACAAAGGGAATACAAAAGATCTCTAAAACAACTCGAAAAACTACTGCATATTGCAGGTGATGACCAATTTCTAGACAAAGTCAGAGGTGATGACGATCTAAAAGAATATCAGGCAAATCAACCAGAAAGGGTGTTTCACAATTGGATTGAAGGCAATTTGTGGATATTCGGTGTGGAATATCACAAGAAGCATGATTTTAGAAATATTGGTGAAGACAATTCACAAGCAGATATTGTTCTCGAGACAGCAGACGGCTTCTTAAGTTTGATCAAGATTAAAAGACCTATACAAAAATCAAAGATGTTTAGATACGATAAATCTCATCGCTCCTACTTTCCAGCAAGTGGATTCTCCGAAGCAATAGGCCAATGCTTAATCTATTTGCAGCGAATTGAGGACTTCAAAAAGTCGGTTGAGCATGAGCACTCTGTAAGGGTTTTAAGGCCTCGTATTAGATTAATAATCGGTAGGAGTTACGATTTCAACAAAGAAGAAACTGAAGCCTTGCATTTCATAAATTCAAGTTTACATGATATCGATGTTATTACATATGACCATCTTATAGAAAACGGACGTAAGATAATATCATTCTATGAACGCTGAAAGATACCGATATCTGAAGAATTGACGGTATAATCATCTGCTGGTAGGGACGCGCAAAAATCGCGCGCGCGCCACAGCAGTTCGAACCCCGCGGTAAGATGTAAAGTTAGGTGCAATTAGATCGGCGTTTTCTGATAAAACATGACGATAAGAAGTTAATTTTTAACAGTCCCTTTCCGTTATAGAAAACGGTTAACAAGCGGACACGGGACTTTCTTACATGTATTGAGGGGTCTTTGTGGTCGGCCACAAAGTTGATCAGATGTTGATAAGTGATCTTTTTAACTGACCGGATTCTTTGAGATTTCAGGAATGCTTTAAATTCATTCAGCCGGATGGTTAAAGCTTGGATGGAACGTACTGAGAAATCTGCCAGTTGGCAATAGTAATGAAGCATGTTGGAACCTCCCTTGAATCATGCTTCATCATCAAACGCCTATCATTACAAGGCAAACTGCGCTTACTGCGGGGTTTGTTGGTTATGTTTTAGATGGAGCCTGAATAAACTTTGAGATAATATATTTGTACGGAATCTTTCCGTACGTCTTGACAAGATCATCAATGAGCCTTATACTTATCACGTAAGTATGGAGTTTAACCGAATAATATCAATGAGGAGAATGAGAATGCCTACTGCTCGCCTCGATATGAGGCTAAATGAAGAAATTAAAGCAAAAGCAGAAAAAGCGTCTGCCTTGCTTGGATTGAAGAGTCTCACTGATTATGTTGTCAGACTTATAGATAATAATGCTACTCAAGTGATTGCTCAGCATGAAAGTATAACTGTTGAAAATGATATTTTCGATCGTTTTATGAGTGCATGCGAAGAAGCGCGAACCCCAAATAAAGCTTTGCTGAACGCCGCAGCTTATACAAAAAAGCAAGGCATTAAATGAGTTGGGCCTATGAATTTGTCGAGCTTGACAAAGCTATGCATGATCGAGCTTCATTTGATTGTGGTGAAGCCGAATTAAACGTATTCATTCAAACCCAAGCAGCCAAACATATGAAGGTAGGAATAAGCAAAACCATGCTGCTACAAGCCTCCGTCCCACTTTCTGATGGCAAATATCCCATCTGCGCATTTTATACAATTGCACCAAGCTCTATTAGAAGAGACACGCTACCAGAAGCACTTGCAAAAAAGTTACCTCGTTACCCTGTGCCTGTGTTTATGCTTGCACAAATGGCTGTTCATTTGAAGTACCATGGCCAAGGATTGGGGAAAATTACATTAATAAAGGCTCTCGAATATTTATGGGAAATTAATTCTAAGATGAGAGCCTTTGCAGTTATCGTTGACTGCTTAAACAAAAACGCAGAACAGTTCTATTCAAAATACGGTTTTGAAACATTGTGCGATCACAACGGTAAAACACGAATGTTTATGCCAATGAAAATTATAGCAAAATTATTTCAATAAAATCTTGGCATTACAACCAAAAAGCATAACAAAAAAATACACCTGATTCAAAAAGCCGCGGCTTTTATTACTTTTAATAAAGGTTATCGCTTATCCAAGTGTTTGACATTTTAGAAATGTTATAGAGGCTTTTTGAACAGGTGATTTTTAACGAACCCCGCAGTAAGATGTTAAGTTAGGCGCAATTAGATCGGCGTTTTCTGATAAAACATGACGATAAGAAGTTAATTTTTAACAGTCTGCATTAATACTTCGAGCATTTCAAGAAAAAATTATT
>JAUVVL010000354.1 GCA_030604635.1 Desulfobacteraceae bacterium | reverse complement strand
TCATACTCGATGTTACGCATGAGGCCAAGAATGTTGGTGCAACACTGGTAATGCCGGAGCTCGCTACTATTACCGCTCCCACCGCTGCAGAAGGTCCATATGATGCGAGCACTGATATAGATATTACGTGGGAAGCATTCGCCACAACTCCAGATTTGATACAGATTTTCATAGACGGAGCCTATACCGACACGGGCATTCCCTATATGGACATTTTGCCAAGAACCGTCACATCGGACACGATTCCTGCGGACACCTTAAAAAGTAGCTGTTCGAATATAATCTTAGCGGTAATTTTAACCAACAAGACGTCGTTTCTTGGTGCTGACGCTGCTTTTGAGTCTGAATTTTGTGTAAGCCATCAATCGAGCAGCGTGTTTGATACTCAGGAGTAATTGTAAGTAACGGCAGAGCTGGGGGGAGCAACTCGGTCAAATCGGCCCTGCCGTTTTTAACATGGAGGCACGATATAGTGCTTGAGTGAATGGGTTTTTTCCCTGTGATATTATATCGAAAAGATGATTAATTTGTAATCAAGAAGAAATTGCGATCAGGGAGATTAAAAATAAAGATGAGAAACAGAACAAATTCGACACAAAAAACAATTTCAGCGAATGAAAACCCTTATGTCATGTTTAACATTGCAGAAGAAACAGACTTGTTGTTTGAACTGGATCGCATTTGCCGCAAACGATCTTTAATTAATGCAAAAGGTATCCCGGAAGGCTTAAAACTGTTTATTAATATTCTGCCTTCAACAATTCAAGACCCGGAATTTAAAGGCAACTGTCATTAAAAGAATAGTTTCTTATTAACCTTTTATTTCGTTGATCCTGTCGGTGAGCTTAGGAATAAAATCGAGCATGTCATCCACAACCCCCACATCCGCGATCTGAAAAATAGGGGCTTTAGGGTTCTTATTTACTGCTACTATAAAGGGAGCACCCTTGATGCCTCCCAGGTGCTGGAATGTTCCGCTGATACCCAGAGCCATGTAAACTTTCGGTTTTACCGTCTGGCCTGAAGTTCCGACCTGGCGGGATTTTTCCAGCCATTTTGCATCCACAATCGGCCGTGAGCATGAAACATCTCCGCCCATGGCTTCCGCCAGTTCATATATAATTTCCAGATTCTCTTCATCTTCGATTCCCCTGCCCACCGAGACAAGGATGTCAGACTTGGTAATATCGACATCTCCGATCTCGGCTTCAACAACTTCCAGATAACGGCGGGCGCTTCCCGGAAGATCACCTTCCATGGCTTCGGCAGTCTTGTCAACGACCCGGCCGTTTGCGCTTTTACTTTCGTCTGCCTTGAAAGAACCCGGACGGACGGTAATTACGGCTCCTTCGGAAATATCGCAAAGGACATGTGTGCTGACCTGTCCGCTGTATTCCTCGCGAACAACTTTTAGTCTGCCATCCTCAATACCTTCAAAGTCTACAGCATCCGGAAGATAGGCAGCATCAAGCTTTATGGAGAGACCCGGCGCAAGATCCATTCCAAAATGTTCATGCGGAACCAGAACAATTCCGCCCTTTGGCAGAATACGAACCAGCATGCCCCGGAGAACCTCTGCGTTTACATATGCTAGAGCCTCGTCATCGATCTTCCAGATCTCGGCAAATGAAGAAGCAACTTCATTGCACACCGCATCAAGCTCAGCACCGGCGCCTGCAACAACTGCGGTAATCGAAGCATCAGGATCCAGTTTCCCGGCCGCTGCAACCAGCTCAAGGGCTGTGTCGTCGACAACACCATCCTTGTGAATAATATACGCAAAAACCTGTCGGGCCATTATTTTATCCCTCCTTTGGATTTTATAAGTTCAATCAGTTTGTCGATTATTTCATCGGTGCTTCCTTCAAGAATCTCGGCGCCTTCACCCAGCTCAGGCACAAAGTAATCCTGACGTTTTGTCTTTGCGCCGGATTCCCCAACAGATCCAGGGGCAATACCGAGATCGTCCGCACCGAGAACCGGAATTTCCAGCGATGCCACTTTCCTGATTCCGCGGATACCCACATAACGGGGCTCGTTAATACCGGTCTGAATCGAAAGGACACATGGCAGATCGATTTCATTCATCTCCTGGTTTCCGCCTGCGATTTCACGGCCGACTTTGATTTTATTGTCATCCACAACTTCCAGAAAATTTACCAGAGAAGCATAGGGCCAATCCAGCATCGCAGCCAGTATACCGCCCACCTGGCCGGCCCCGTCATCTGCCTGGGCGCCTGTCAGGATAAGATCGTAATTTCTTTTTTCAACTTCGGCTTTTAAAATACTTGCAATCCCTTTTCCATCAGATCCTTCAAAAGCATCATCCGAAAGCAGGATGCCTTTATCAGCGCCCATGGCCATTTCTCTTCGCAGTACATCTTCTGCTTCCTCGTCGCCAACGGAAACAACGGTAACGCTGCCTCCAATCTTGTCTCGAATCTGGATAGCCTCTTCAACCGCATAGTTATCCCACTCGTTTACGGAGTATACAAGGTCGTCCCGCTCAATGTCCGTCCCGTCGCTGTTGACCTCTATTTCATTTTCAGAGGTATCAGGGGCCCTCTTAATACATACCAAAATTTCCATATTCTTCCTCCAAGACAGTTGGTTTTTGAATTGACAGATTCTAATTTTCAATCGTAGATTTTCAGTCTTTAATTAACCCATTAAACCTTCCCGCTTAGGCGGGATGGTCCAAGCTTTGCTATGCAGATAAGTGAGTGTGTATTCACCGCCCGCTTCGCTAAAGGCGCTGAGAGCACAGAGATAAATGATTTTTCCATCGCCGTTGACCCCGGTTAAATAGCTTTCAGATTTAACGGGGCAGGGACGACGGCAATGGAAAAGTGCTCAGTCCACCTCCGGCGGACGATAAAAACTATAAGCTT
>JAUVVL010000088.1 GCA_030604635.1 Desulfobacteraceae bacterium | reverse complement strand
TTCAGGTAATCCGGTTTTAAACCGTATCAAACTCGTACATAAGTGAGCGTAAAGAAAGAACAGGTGCAATCCTGTATATAAAAGCCAATTAAAATGCGCACATTATTTAACTCACAGTTAAAATTTGCTATTTTGCTGTTCTTTCTTAACGCTCTCTAATACACTCAAACAGTGACCCGCTTTAAAACCGGATTACCTGAATGCTTGTGGGACACGTTTTTCAAAAAGCTAAATTAATACTAATATTTAAATTCTGAAAGCGTCAAATTTGCAATAAGATACAAGGCAGCAAGTACATTGTTTGTGCAGGTTGTAGCAGTAATAAATGTCAATAATCAACTCTTGATGGATTCGTAAAAAGTCTATTTTGCTCACTTGGGTGAGCATTTTGGGTGGAGGTAGCAGCCATGTCAAAATTCACCATCGCCGGATTGGTTTCATGTCTGGCCAGCGGCATTATCCTGGGGTTTCAGGCTATAGCGACATTGATGGATCCCTCGGCATCATCCATAGCAAAGGGGAAAACCGCCTGGAAAAACTTAACCCTTGTTGATTCCATCGGCCAGGAATACTTCGAATGGATTGATACGATTTCGTGGGTAAGTATTCAAAGTATCGCCGACTATATTGTTAACATGCCTTTGTATATTTTGTTGCTTTCTATCGGCATCCTTTGCTTTTTAATAAACGCCTTTACCTCAAGGATGTAAAAGGCCGCAGAACCGTTCAAGTCCAATGAGCCGAAACACGCTAAGTACCGTTGCATTCTGGTGGATTTCGTTGTAGAAGTATATACCGCTCCAATTGCAACCGACAATGATACTGAAAGATTCCCCGTGAAGAAAAAAATGTCCAACCGATATATGACGATTTTTATTATCTGCGTTCTATTCGCATATTTTGTCGGCGGATGCGCTGTTCCCATAAAACCACCGGTAACCAGCGAACCGGAACTGGTAAAGATAACATCCGCCAATTATCCCGAGTTCATCGATGATATGGTCTATGACGTTTTGGAACACGGCATTCTGCAAAGCATTTCATATCTCAATAACGTTCCAGTCACCACAGAATTCAGGTTTGAAAAAGACGTCTTTGATACCGCCCACATGATCAGATCCCTGGAGTATTTTCTGAATTTTATAAAGATTAAACCATCAAGAAAGGAACTGAATAAATTTATTCGGTCAAATTATCTGGTCTACAAATCTGTGGGTAGCGAAAACCCTGGACAGGTCCTTTTTACCGGATATTACGAACCTTTTTTAGAGGGAAGCCTTGAAAAAAGTGCTGAGTACCGGTTTCCAATTTATGCCCGCCCCAACGATCTGATGACTATTAACCTCTCCTTATTCTCTCAGCGGTTTAACGGCGAAACGATCGTCGCCAGATACGACAATCAAGCTGTTGTACCCTACTATGAACGTAAGAACATAGAATATGAGGGTATACTTGAAGGTAAGGCTGATCATATTGCCTGGCTCAAGGACCAGGTTGACCTCTTTTTCTTACAAATCCAGGGTTCGGGGAAAATATTTCTTGATAATGGCAATATCATTAACGTTCATTATCACACATCAAACGGCCGTCCCTATCGGAGCATAGGCAAACTGCTTATCGACAAGGAGAAAATACCCCACTCAGAAATGTCAATGCAAAAAATTCGTTCTTATTTACGTGACCATCCCGAAGAAGTTGAGGATGTTTTAAACTATAATCCCAGTTATGTGTTTTTCAAGATAGAAGAAGACGGCCCTCTAGGCTGCCTGAATGTCAAATTGGCGCCAGGTCGATCAATTGCTCTGGACAGGCACATATTCCCCCCGTCCGGCCTGGCTTATATCGAAACCCAAAAGCCCGTCGTTGATGGCGCTGGAGAAATTCATGAATGGATAGATTTCAGCAGATTTGTTCTGAATCATGACACCGGTGGTGCAATCCGGGGCCCGGGTCGCGCTGATCTGTTCTGGGGAAACGGAATATATGCTGAAATCGCAGCAGGCCACATGCAACACCCCGGCAAACTCTATTTTCTTATCCTGCAACCGGATGTCCTGTAAGAGTGGACACCTGTTAGCCCGGATTTCGAATTTTTGACCGAAAACCAGAGTTTTCGGTCAAGCACTATATAGGAGTCATATATGTTTGGCATCGGCATGCCTGAAATGCTCTTGATCCTGGCAATCGCCCTGATTGTTATCGGTCCAAAAAAACTTCCCGATCTTGCAAAGTCCCTGGGTCGTGCTTTTGCCGAGTTTAAGAGGGCAACATCGGAATTAAAAGAATCTATGGAAATTGATACTGAATTAAAGGATGTGAAAACAACCTTTGATGATATGAGCGACGAAATTAAGGAGGCTATTGATGTAAAGGTAGGTCTCGAACCCGATATTAAAAGCGTTTCTGATGCTCCTGATGAAGATAAAAATGAAAAAGAAATCCGAAATACAGAATCAGAGGGCCCATTAAGTGATTGATGAGCAAGCAAAAATCCCTTTTACCGCCCACCTCGAAGAGCTCAGACACCGTCTTATTGTTTGTTTTATAGCTGTCGGTATAGGGTTTGTTTTATCATACGGATTCAAGGAAAAGCTGTTTCAAATCCTAACCCGGCCCTTGATTTCCTTAATGCAAACCGGCGACAAGATTATCTTCACCGGTCTTCCCGAAGCCTTCTTTACTTACCTGAAGGTGGCCTTCCTTTCCGGCATTATGTTGGCAGTCCCTGTTATTTTGTATCAATTCTGGATGTTTGTTGTTCCGGGACTGTATGATAAGGAAAGGCGTCTTCTGGTTCCGATTGTTTTTCTCTCATCCTTTTTCTTTATCGCCGGCTCTCTCTTTGGATATTTTATTGTCTTCCCATTCGGTTTCAAATTTTTTCTAGGATTTGCCTCTGAAACCATACAGCCGCTTCCTTCCATGCGCGAGTATTTAAGTTTTTCCGCAAAGTTATTACTTGCATTTGGACTTGTTTTTGAACTCCCACTGGTGCTTACTTTTCTTGCCAAACTGGGCTTGGTGTCTGTAGACTTTTTAAAGAAAAGCAGAAAATATGCCCTGCTTTTATTCTTTATTTTTTCAGCAATTTTAACACCTCCGGATGTTGTGACGCAGATCATGATGGCATTTCCCTTAATGGTGCTTTACGAAATAAGTATTATCGGCGCCAGAATTTTCGGGAAAAAAAAGCCTGACAATGAGAGTGATAGTGATTAGAGCTCTGGTGTCGGGGGATGAGGAGGGAAAGGATCTGATCCCCGATCCCTGGCTACGGTGAATTGTTAAACTCATCTTTGTCGTTGACGGATTTGTTTCAGCGTGGTAAACAATTAAGAGTCAGTTGAATTGCAATTTAATTATATTAATAAATTAACAATAAGAATGAAGGGGGGGGAAAGTTGTTGTGGTAAATAATTAAGAGTCAGTTGAATTGCAATTTAATTATATTAATAAATTAACAATAAGAATGAAGGGGGGTGAAAGTTGTTTATGAATAAAAGATTATTGGTAATTACGGTGACTGTAGCAGTTGCCACACTGTTTATTACAGCCGGTATTCATGCCGGGACCAAGGTCCAGGATATGATCAAGATGGAAAACCCGGCATACAAAACACGTACCTATAAAACCGTCACGTTTTCTCACAAGAAACATGTCGAGGAGTACAAAGCCAGCTGTGGAGAATGCCACCACGATGAAAACAATAAGCCGCTCGACCTGAAAGAAGGTGACGATGTAAAGGGGTGCATTGAGTGTCATAAAAAAGCTGGATATATCACAGGTAAAGAGGCAAAGGGGCTGACAAAGGAACAAAAGCGCGAATACCACGCCAATGCCATGCATGATAATTGCAAGGTTTGCCATAAGTCATTCAATAAGAAAAAAGGATTGAAATCGAAAGACGAGGGCGCAGCGCCGAGCACCTGTAAACAGTGTCACGGTGGTAAGATTGCAGGGAAGTAACAGTCAGAAGTTTGCAAATTAATTAAAGGGGCAAGTATCTGTTGCAAAGATACTTGCCCCTATTTTTTTGTACCTAAATCCTGCATTGTTTATGCAGGTCTTAGGTTGTAGGATATTGCATTTCGAACCAGGGCCTCTGCCCAGAAAGGTGTGCCCAGCGCATGCATATGGGTATAGGTTGCAAGGACGTTTTTGTAACGGACGCCATCACGTTTATTAATAAAACCTGTTCCCCGTTTCATGGAAAAGACCAGGTCTTTGTCATCCCCTCGCCAATCTAAAACTCGCGAATAATGAAACTCATGACCCTTAAGTTCGGCACCCACCTTAAAATACGGATTTTTTTCTTCAACCGTAACAATGGTGTACCCGTGCCCCTCGGGCTTTTTGGAAAAACCGAAAACAATCGGTAAAACCCCGGCCATGGGATACGAATTTTCATCCAGCACCAGTTTTTCCCCCAGGTACATAAGGCCTCCGCATTCAGCATATATGGGAAGGCCGTCTTCTGCCAAAGACTTTAATTGCTCCCTGAATTTTACGTTCTGCGCCAGTTGACGGGCATGTGTTTCAGGAAATCCGCCGCCGATATAAAGAGCGTCTACAGGCGGAATGGTATCGCTTGAAAGGGGGCTTATAAATATTGTTTCTGCACCTGCCGCTTCAAGCGCCTCGATATTTTCCGGATAGTAAAACTGAAAGGCCGAGTCCTTGATAATGCCGATCCTGGTTTCTGGATGCCGGATCCTGGATGCCGGTCGGAGTGAAGCGGAGATCCCGCTTAAGCGGGGATGCTGGATGTTTTCGCGAAGTGTGGCTGAAAGAGGGATTGCGGCGGCATTGCAGGCAACTTCGGCCAATGCGTCCAGATCCAGATAGCGATCGGCTATTTGAGATACATCATTGATTGAGTCCTGGGCCCATGCATGTTCACGTGTCGGTATGAGCCCCATGTGACGTTCGGGAAAATTCTGCCAGTCCAGCTTTGGAACAGCGCCCAGTACAGGTATATCACAGTAATGTTCAATGCTGGTTCGCAGGATTTTTTCGTGCCGGGGTCCGGCAACGCGGTTTAAGATAACCCCTTTTATCTCAACATCCGGATCGAACTTCATGCATCCCAGGACAGCAGCAGCCATGGTTCGAGTGGTCTTTGTTGCGTCGATGCAGAGAATAACAGGCGCTTTGAGGAGCTTTACAAGTTCGGCAGTGCTGGTGCTCCCTTCCAGATCTATACCGTCGTAAAGACCCCGATTTCCCTCAATGACTGAGATATCACACTTTATGGCATGTAATAGAAATGACTGGAGGACGCGCTCTTTTTCTATCAGGAAGGTGTCCAGATTATGGCAGGGCCGGCCTGCTGCAAGGGCGAGCCAGCCCGCATCAATATAGTCCGGACCTTTTTTATAAGAAGCTACTTGTTTTCCAAGTTTTTTCCATGCAGCAATGATTCCGATGGAAAGTATGGTCTTCCCCGATCCTCCTCGCAGGGCTGCAATTACAATTCTGGGGAAATCCATTTGTTGTTGTTGCATAGAAGTGTTTTATTTAAGGCAGGGTGGATTTTTCAGAATCCGATGAAAAGAGTTAGACAAGCCTTAAAAACTGTAACCGTTCACCAGTTTATATGGCAATGCTTCTTTTCGAAGGGCGATGTCTTATATGAATGGGTGACCGGCACTCTTTGGGCGTTGGAATAGCACTTTTCGGGAATAGGCATCGCGGGTATTGTTAGTGAACGGTTACGAAGGTCTATTATTAACGGCATAGCTTTCTATTCTTCGCCGTCGGCCGCGGCCTGCTTGCCTGCACCCTTTAGCCCGTACAGCGACGTGCTTCCGCTTGACCAGTATTCAAGGATTTGATCCTCGACCATTTTGTTGATCAGCTTCTTGGCCACCCTGGGTTTCATGTCCAGTATTTTAGCCAGGTCGTTGAAGTAAAATTTGGTTTTACCTTTTTTCTTTTGGAGTGCTTCTACAATTTTTTCATTTGCTTCCGCTTGATCCATTATTATGCCTCTTTTCTTCTTTTAGGTGCAGGGGACACGTGATGTGTCCCCTGCGGGTTGAATTTTCATTTAGAACTTAAATTGCGTTGTCTGACGCCAGGTAAAGTATGCAGGATCACGGAAATCATCGATAAGGTGATGGGTGAACTCTAACTCACATTTTTCAAAGAATCTTTCCCATCCGATCCTTTCGGCCCACTCGCCTAAACGTTCATACTTTCTGGCCTCTTTTGCATAGACATCGACCATTTTTTTGACACAGGCTGTTGTCTGATCCCAACGGGGCACTTCGTTCGGGAAATAGGCCACAACGACCTTGGAAAACTTGGGCGCGCTGATCCGGTTGGACACTTTGCCGCCGGCCATAATAACGATGCAGTCGCCCACATCATCAACGATGGGCATTGCGGGACACATGGTGTAACAGTTACCGCAGAACATACATCTGGGCACGTTCAGGGCAACACTTTTTACCTTGGTTCCATCTTCAAGTTCAACCTTGGCCGGTTTGATTGCAGCCGTCGGACATGCGGCAATGGCCAGGGGAATTTCACACATCTTGTCCAGATATTCATGATCCAGCATGGGAACCTTACGATGATAGCCTAAAATGGCAATATCCGAGCAATGGACCGCGCCGCACATATTAAGGCAGCATGCAAGGGAGACGCGAAGTTGCGCCGGAAGCCGCATATCGGTAAAATCATCAAAGAGCACATCCATGGTTGCCTTTACCGGACCTGATGCATCAGTTGCAGGCGTATGACAGTGTATCCAGCCCTGGGTGTGCACGATATTTGTAACCCCGGCACCGGTACCCCCGATTGGGAACTTGTAACAGCCGCCTTCTTGCTTCCTGCTCAAAAGATCCTGCTTTAAAGGCTCAACCTTGTCTTTGCTGTCAACCATGAATTCGATATTGTTGCGGGTTGTGAACCTGACATGCCCGTCGCAATGCTTGTCTGCGATTTCACAGATTTCACGGATATGTTCTACGCTCATAAGGCGGCACCCGCCGGCCCTTACAGTGTAAACCTCGTCACCGGTTTCAGATACATGAACCAGAACGCCGGGCTCTAAGATTTCATGATACAGCCATTTACCCTTGTTCTTCTTGATTACCGGAGGATAGAATTCGTCATATTTTCTCGGACCGATGTCGGTTATTCTATCTTCCATCGGTTTGTCAGGATTGTAACCTGATGATACAAAAGCCATGGTATTTTCCCCCTATCTCTGATGGTATTTTCTGAATTCATTGATATCACGATCGAATCCGCCTTCAACTTCCTCTTCCTTCCAGAAGATGTACGGGTTGGTGCGCGGTTCTTGAACATGACGCGCATCTGCTTTAATGCCTGTCACCTCAAGCAGTTTCTGCATACCCTGGCGCTTCATGAGTTCGCCAAGCCGTTCGCGATTCTTTCCTTCTTCCATCCACCAGTCCCAGATATTTTCTATGACCTCTTTGATTTCGTCGTAAGGTTCTTCAACCTTTATAAACGGAACAAGGAGCGTGCTCATCTGGGCGCCGTCCAGAATCGGGGCTTTGGCGCCGACCAAGAGGGAACAACCCCTGTCATCTCCTACCCTAAGGGCTCTGGGCATGACGTTGATGCAGTGCATACATCTTGTACACTCAGGGGTGTTTATCTCTAACTTGCCGTCTTCATACCGCATGCATTCGGTGGGGCAAAGATCGATCACCTCTTTCCGGATGTCAAAGGGACCCCAGTCGCGGCCGGCATGAGCACCGCCATTGGGCGGAAATTCACCGCCGACATAAGCTGCGACAGCTTCCTGATCGATACGGATATCATCTTTCCAGGTGCCGACAAAGGAGATGTCCGCGCGGGCAATGGATGCAACGCAGCAATTTGGACACCCGTCAAATTTGAATTTGAACTTGTAGGGGAATGCCGGGCGATGGAGTTCGTCCTGATACTCCTGGGTGAGATCATAACAGAGCGCCTGGGTGTCGTAACAAGACCATTCACATCGAGCCTGGCCGATACAGTCAGAAGGCGTCCGCAGGTTTGAGCCGGAACCACCCAGGTCCTGGTTCAGGGTATGGGTCAATTCATAAAAAATCTCTTCCAGTTGGTCTGTTTGGGTGCCGAGGAAGATAATATCTCCTGTTGATCCGTGCATGTTTGTAATGCCGCTGCCGCGGAAGTCCCACAGGTCGCAGAGTTGCCTCAGATATTCTGTTGTATAGAACTTGCCGCCCGGCTGGTTCACACGCAAGGTGTGGAAATGCGCAACACCCGGGAACATCTCGGGCTGATCGCAATACCTTCCGATTACACCGCCGCCATAGCCGAATACACCGACAATTCCGCCGTGTTTCCAATGGGTCCGGCGATGTACAAAAGAAAGCTCCAGAACACCAAGAAGGTCTTCACAAACATCCACCGGAATCTGGTAGTCTATCTTGTCCTGGTTCGCTTTTCTGAATTCGGCTTGCCGCTTTATGTCGGACACAAAACTCGGCCACGGGCCGGTCTCAAGCTGATCCAACAAAGGGGTCTTATGTTTTGCCATTTTTTACCTCCAAAAAATTAATAATTAACCATCTTAACGATAAGACAATTTTATCTATTCAATTTGGATTGAACAGGTCACCTCCTCTCGCAATATGATTTAATCATTTAGATAAAAACTACGGTCATCCATCTAAAAAAAAATATATAAAATTAATCTTGTATCTTGTCAATAAAAAAGCATGGTTTCACAATGTTAAATGGTTATTAAATATCTGAATCGACCTTTATACTTTATCTTGTGGTAATTAGTAAATAATCGTCTCTATATTGTGTGACGGGTTTCAGGCGTTCAACCAAATTCCAACCCGTTTTTTATGGCATTGTACAAAATCTTTACATGACTTTGTAAATTCCGTTTTATGACCGGAACCTCCGGGGCCTGGGGATTGTATGCATTAACCATGGCCTGCGACAAATCAAACAAATCTGCTTGACTACAGGATAAAAGATGCTTTCGGAAACAATCAACCACGGAGTCCTGCAACAAATCAACGGACGGTTTTAAGACCAGTCCCTCGAAAAAGCCTTTAAGAGTTCCTTCAACCGCAACATCATCAGACCAGACGATTTCCCCGACCCCGTCCAGCCGGTCAAGGCGCATCCGGATCGAAAGACTCAAAAAGAAGACCAGCAACGCTTCCAAAATAAGATTAGCACCCTGGTCTTGATCTTCCATCTCATTTTCTTCAAACATGGAAGCGTATTGCCTGACGGTTACGAGACTCGTCTTTACCTTGTTATTAATGAGTTTGATGACAAAATCTCCGGCAGCATGGTGCCATGGGAATATTTGTTCAAAGGTTTCAACATCATAGTAGCAGGTCAGAATCATGGCTGCCTGCCTGTAAAGCTCCAAAGTCTGCTCGGCTGTCAGAAAAAAGTTGCCTTTTTCAGAGCCCCAGACATTGATTCTTTTTTTTTCATCTGACGGGTCCTTGGAAATATGGAATTCATTGAAGCCTTCGAACCATTCTCCCAGGAACATATTGACTTGAAGGTTTTTCTTTGTCCGGACTTGCCCCTGACCGTAAACCTTTGGAAGAAATGAATATGAAAAGTTGCTGTTTAGCTTTTGAAGAATCTTATATTCTCTTTGAATCGATTCTTTGCCGGCATGGGATACGGCAACATTGACTACAAATGGTGCCACCTCCCCATTTACATTTGCTTCAATTCTGGCCGGATGATAAAATTCGCCGTGTTTTTCCAGAAAAATGCGGATTTTTTCTATATCTTCGGGTTTTATATTTCGATTAAGATGTTGAGCAACAGCAGATGTAAGGATTGCAAATCTGTTATTTTCCAGGAATGAGCGGACTGCGCAGAAATAGTCTCCATGGCTCACGGAAATGCCGGTCTCTTTCTGCGGCTGTTTCAGGGATTGATTTCTGCTGAGCGGCAGTGGGGTTTTCCAGATCTCACTCTCTTTTTGCACATGATATTTTTGGTGTGACAGGAAATATGAAAATCGCGGCTTGCCTGGCATTGATACAGTTCCGGAATTTTATTTATACGCTTCGATTTCTTTTAATATTTCAGGGGCTACTTCATAGCCGAGTTCAACTGCCTTATTACAATGTTTTACGGCCTTGTCTGTTTCCCCTCTTTCGAGATAGGCTATTGCCAAATTGTTGTGGGCAATCGCAAAGTTAGGTTCGAGTTCCATAACCTTGAGGTTGGTTTCTATACTCTCGTCAATCAACCCTTTCATAAGATAAGCGTTTGCCAGGGTGGCATATGCCTGAATGAAGTTGGCATTAAAGGAAATCGCCTTTCGAAGTGCCGTAATCGCTTCGTCAATATTTCCCTTCTGAAGCTGAATAAAACCAATGTTTCCGTATCCCTCGGAAAATCCTGCTCTTGATTTGATCGCCCGCTGGTTGTATGCAAGACAGCCGTCAAGATCCCCGCGGTGCAAGCAGATTCCTCCAAGCTGCACGTAGGCCTCGGCTAGAGTAGGGCTACAACCTATAGCCTCTCTAAGTTCAATTTCAGCTTCATCGTACTTTTTCAATCCAAGCAGCCCCACAGCAAGATTGTAATGGGACGTTCCGCAATCCGGGTTTGCGGCAATGGCTGCCCTCTGGTGAGCAATATACTCTTCCACGGTGTTTGCTTTTGTCATAATATAATCCTTATCGCAAATTTATGGTTTTTTTCGGGTTAGCCCGAATTTCTCACGAGTCAGAGCGGTGCAGGAACAAGGCATTTCAGCCCGAAGACGTAGTAAACTACTTCGAGGGCTGAATAACGCAGTTCCTGCACCGCTCTGACTCGCCTTTGGTGAAGAACATCGAACGCTTTTTATTATTTTGTACTATTACAGTTTGTAATTTCGAACTTGAGTTAATTTTAGGTAGAATTTATTAATATCGTATTATTTTACCATTCTGTTTGATGTTCTTCATGAGAAATTCGGGTTAGTATGGTAGCACTATATTGTCAAGGAAAAACAGTAAAGAATCCGTGCCCAGAGGACCCGGCTTTGATTTACCCCCTCGAAGGGGGCCAAGTGTTGCGGGCATCCAAAAGTGCCTAAAGAGAGCTAACCTGTCGAGAGCTTGTCGAGAGCCTCAAAGCCGAACGGCCTCAGGTCGAACGAAATGCCTAAAGCCCGCCCTGGTGCGACTCGTTCATATATATTAATATAGCTATGCATCATTCCAAACCTGACTTTTTTGAGGATAGAGTATTGGCAATCGGTCTGGGTCAGGGTTAAGGTATTCTGCCATTTTATTCAAACGCGCTCTAAACATTGCTAAGCGATTTGGCTGAAACAACTGGGTCTACATCTAAAATTGGCACGCCGAAGGCGTACCACAACTTTAGGCACTTTAAATTTTACGCATTTTAGGCACTTCTATTAGCTACCAAAACATGGCAGAGCCAATTTTCTATGACCTGGACCAGAGGACCATGTTTGTTATGACTAAATAAATGGTTATTATTTGGTCACACACCTTTTTTTCTTGACATAATCTCCCCCTTTTTTTAACATTTTTAACGTTATATGTTTGGAGTTACACTCTTATTGTTTTTCAAAAGCAATAACACTTTATGTCAAAGGGGGTGGGTTATGATCACAGGATGTTTCACTGCAATAGTTACACCGTTTAAAGATGATACCGTTGACTATGAAGGCCTTGACAGGCTATCGGATTTCCAGATAAAAAATGGAATAACCGGAATACTGGCCGTGGGAACGACCGGAGAAAGCCCTGTTTTATCATGGGATGAACATAATCGGGTTGTTGAAATCGTCGCGGAAAAAACAACGGGTAAATGTATTTGCATTGCAGGTGCGGGAAGCAACAACACAAAAGAGTCCCTGTTAGCAACAAAGCATGCTGTCGATGTAGGTGCTGATGCGGTTTTGCTTGTGGATCCTTACTATAACGGACCCAGCTCCCTTGAAATCCGCCGGGAATACGTCGGACCTGTTGCCGCCTCCGCTCCTGATGTTGAGATTATCCCTTATGTAATCCCCGGACGAACAGGCGCCCAGCTTTTCCCCGAGGATCTTGCCCTCCTTAACGAGGAGTTTGAAAATGTCAACACGGTTAAAGAAGCCACGGGTAATCTTGAAAATATGCGAAAGACCAGAAAATGCTGCGGCCTGGATTTTACAATACTTTCCGGTGATGACGGGCTGACATTTGAAATGATGCAGGACCCTAAGATAAAGGGAGCAGGTGTTATTTCTGTTGCTTCGAATGTTGCACCCGGGCCTATTACTGAAATGGTTCACTTACTTCAAGAGGGAAAATCGTCAGAAGCCCAAAAGCTGCTTACAGCTCTCGAACCCCTTTTTAACCTGGTAACTGTTAAAACCGTAGAAAATTCGCCTTTTGGGGAGGTGGAATGCAGGGCCAGAAACCCGCTGGGCATCAAGACGCTGATGACAATTCTTGGCATGCCCACCGGCGGATGCAGGCAACCTCTGGGGAAAATGACAAGAAACGGCCTGGAAACGATTCTTGCGGCCGCGCGCAAAATACAGACCGAGAACCCTGAAATATTCAAACCTGTAGCAGACTTTTTCGATGTTGATATTGCAGAGCGTTTAAACAATCCTTCCACCTGGGAGGGACTTGCTTACGAGGAATATTAATACCCTAACTGCACTAAAGGTGATGCCCATGTAAAAAGTCCTTTTTACATGGATTAAGGAATTTAGGGATTAAGGAATTGCGAATTATTTAAAGACATTATGAATGCGTAAAATTGAATAATTCAGCAAGTTTTGACTTTTTACGAAGCC
>JAUVVL010000052.1 GCA_030604635.1 Desulfobacteraceae bacterium | reverse complement strand
GGAAGGCGAAAATTTTAACCACAGGAATACATTGAGTATTTTGAGGATAAAGCTAAAGCTTCACTTCGTGCAAAATGTTGAGCCTGACACAGAAATTGGGCAAAAGGGGGCGTTTTGCAAAGGTCTCAATTTCAGGGAGCCGACATGGACACCTATCTCGATAAACTGCCTGCATTTGCAGATACCATCAAATCCATCAAGGAAACCATCATTGCCAACATCGTATTGATCGGCCAGGTACCCTCACCCACGTTCAAGGAAAAAAGACGCACCAGTGTTTTTATGGAAAGGCTGGCCGAATTCCAGGTGGACGAATGCTCAACCGACGGTTATCGAAACCCCATCGGCATCATCCGGGGAACCTCTGAAACAAAGCCGCCTATCTTTGTGGTTGCACATCTTGATACAATTTTTGGAACAGACGTTGATCATTATTATACCATCAAGGAAAACTCCATAAAAGGTGTCGCCATAATGGACAACTCTGTCGGGATCGGTGTCCTGGTCTCATTACCGGAAATTTTCCGAAAGCTAAATCTGCGTTTTGAATCTGACATCGTTCTGGCAGGTGTTATACAATCTTCAGGCAAGGGCAACTTGAGGGGCATCCGGCATCTTCTAAAAACATGGCCCACTCCCATAAGAGGTGCTGTCTGCATTGAAAGTGCTGAACTTGGAAGGCTCAACTATTACGCCGATGGAATGATCCGATGTGAAGTCGATTGCAACATCTCCACAACCAACGGATTTGAATATAAATTTAAACCCAATGCTATTCTGGTAATACATGAAGTGATCAATCAAATCATGCGACTGCGTTTGCCTCAAAAACCACGCTCAAGGGTAATTATCGGAAAAACTTCCGGTGGTTTCAAGCACGGAATCATCGCCAATGATGCCAAGCTGGGTTTTGAGATCCAGAGCACCTCCGACAAAATGGTAAAATCGATTCTCAATGACATAAAAGATATTGTTGAGGGTATCAGTCACGAATATGAAGTTGATCTGAAGCTGAAAACTATAAGTAATATTCATGCGGCAAGATTAAAATTCAATCATCCTCTGGTAAAAAACACCGTGGCTGTAATGGAAACGTTGGACATAGAACCGGTGAGTGAACCGAGTGAATCAGAACTTTCAATTTTCCTTTCATACAAAATACCTGCGGTCACTCTCGGAATTACCCATGGAGAAAACTATCACCAGTTAAATGCCAGTGCGGAAATTGAACCCATGTTTAAAGGGATCGCCCAGATTATCGGCGTTATTATGGCCATTGACAGCGGGGTGTGTGATGAACAAAACCTGGCTTGAAAAAAATACCTTCCATTATTCCGAATTCAATGATCTCAATCGTCTTGTTGAAGTAAAACAAAGAAAAAATCTTAAAATATCTCTGTGCCTGCCTACTTTAAATGAAGAAAAGACCATTGCAAAAGAAATTTTGATAATGAAATCAGAGCTGATGACACGCTATCCGCTTCTAGATGAAATCGTTGTTGTCGACTCCGGTTCAACAGACAAAACCAGAGAAATTGCCAGTGCATATGGTGCCGATGTTTATGAAGCAACAGATATTCTGCCTCACCTTGAAAAGTTCAAAGGCAAAGGTGAAAATCTCTGGAAAGCCCTTTATATCACAAAGGGAGATATCATTGTTTACCTTGATGCGGACATAAAAAATATTCACCACAGATTTGTCTATGCGCTTGTCGGACCACTTCTTCATTCCGAAAACATAAAATACGTAAAGGCCTTTTACGACAGACCGATTGCCATAGGAAAAAGCAAGCTAAGGCCTACCGGCGGCGGACGAGTCACTGAGCTTGTGATCAGGCCTCTTTTTTCTCTTTTCTTTCCGGAACTGACCCAGATTTTACAGCCCTTGTCAGGCGAATATGCCGGTTTTCGGGAAATATTTGAAACAATCCCTTTCCCTATTGGGTACGGGGTTGAAACCAGCATGATTCTTGACATTAATGAAAAATGGGGGCTTGATGCCATCGCACAGGTTGATCTTGACAAACGGATTCACAGAAACCAGGACACAAAAGCATTGGGGAGAATGGCGTTTGTTATTCTAACGACGTTTATCAATCGCAAAAGGAAACTCGGAATGATAGATCTAAAAGAAGATATTTATAATGAAATGATACGGTACAATCTTGTTAAAAACGAATACCAGCCGGATATTTTTAAAATCAAAGGGCACGAAAGACCACCCATTATAGAAATTCCCGAATATCGTGAAAAATTCAAAAAATCAGCAATTTGACAGTTATAGCTATTCTCAAAATAACGTTCCAAATGGGATTGATCGGTTTGAAGATTCCCTGCAGCAATCTGCAGGGAATCTTCAAACCGATCTATTATCAAACGGAACATATTTTTGAGAACAAGTATATAATAAAGGCGGGCAAAAAAAATGCCTGGGCCGTTTCAGTGGGAGGCTACATTTTCTCGCACATATCAACGGTGTACGGCCCAGGCTATTGAAACGACTTGAACCACAAAAAAGGGTTCTAATCGCTTTCTGAGCCTGCTAACAGAACTAAAACAAGAAATCAAGGATTTATTTTAATATTTATAATTTTTTTTATAGCTGTTTTCAAAATCTGATTTCAAGCGATATTTTGCCCAAAATGGCAAACCCAATCCACCGCAGCTCTTTACCGCATAAGACTTGGAAGGAACGTTACTATATCCGGTAAAATCATTAATATTAGCACGCAAACTATATATGCCGGTAAAAAGAAAGCCACGCCTTTGAAAACATCTTCCAGAGGAACATCCTTGGCCATGCCACCAACCACATAGGTTGTCGCCCCAACAGGAGGGCTAACAGCGCCCAAAGTCGTAACAACCGTAATCGTTACCCCAAACCAAATCGGATCGTACCCAAGCTGCTTTGCTACGGGAAAAAATATTGGGATGGTGATCAATAGTAGTGCCAGGGCATCCATGACAGCCCCGCCCACAATATAAATGGCAAATATTATCATCATAATGACCATGTTCGGAACCGGGAGATCGACCACCCATGCTGCAATATCAAAAGGTATCCTGGTTACTGCCAGAAAACGCCCGAATATCACTGCACCGGCTACTATCATGATAACCATGCAGGATATCCGTAATGTGTCTGCCACAGAATTAAGAAATCCTTTCCATGAAAGCCGGCCTTGAACCACACTAATAATAACAGCAAAGAAGGATCCTGCAGCGCCGGCTTCTGCTGGTGTAAAAAAACCAAAATAAAGCCCAAGCATAACCAGTAAAAACAGGGTTGCCATTTCAACGGTTCCGGTCAGGGCCCTTAGTTTTTCCATAAAGCCGGTTTTGGGCCCTACAGGTCCCCACTCCGGGTAGATACAACATAAGATATAAACGGTAGCTATTAAAAGAATTGCCAGAATAATACCTGCACCTATCCCTCCATAAAAAAGTTTGGCAATCGACTGTTCAGTTGAAAGACCAATTACTATCAGGACAACACTTGGAGGAATGACAACGCCTAGGGTTGAGCCACAGGCAATGGCTCCTGTGCTAAGCATCGGCTCATATTTATATTTTTTCATCTGTGGCAGAGCCACTGTTGTCATAGTAGCGGCTGTTGCTGCATTTGATCCGCATATAGCAGCAAAGGCCGAACAAGCCATGATTGTTGCCATAGCTATTCCGCCGCGAATCTGTCCCACCCATTTATAGGCAGCATTATATAACTTTTCATTGACCCCCGAGTAGAATGCAATCTGCCCCATAAAAATAAAGAGTGGGATAACCGTCAGACCATATTTTGAAAATGTTTCCCATAAAGCCGAGCTGATCATATTAAGGCCCGCTTTAAACGAAACTACATAGCAAAACCCGCAGAATCCCACGATACCCATTGCGAAGCCCACGGGTATACTCAGAAAGAATAAAATCAAAAGGAGAGCAACAATCCCTGTGATACCTACAAGTGCCAGACTCAACTTTGGCCCTCCTTTTCCGGAAGAAAAGACCTGATCAGATCCGTAAATAAGACTAGCGCAAGAACGGCACATCCAAAAGCCACTCCATAAGTAAATGGATAATAGATGATTCTTAGTGTCTCTGTAACCTCCCCTGTATTCATAAGTGTTGTCGCTTTTATTGCGATCTGCCACGCAGCAACACTAAAAAAGAAAAAGCAAATGGTGTGGTTAATTGCATTAATAACTTTTCGGGGCTTTTTAGGAAAGGAGTTGGTTAAAATATCCACTGAAATATGACCTCGCCTCATTTGGGTATGGCCCAAAGCAAAAGCTGTCACAATGGCCCCGAAAAATCCCATTAACTCAAAGGTGCCCCTGATCGGTACCCAGACCAAGCGAAATAATATATTTGCACAGGTCAAAACGATCATGCCCACCAGAAAAAAGCCGCCGAGCAAGGTAAGCAACCGGATTAATAACTTACTGATTCTGTCTAGCACCTCCATAGTAACCTTTCCCAAAATTTGGTCTCTATAAACAAGATTCGTCTTTTTAATAATAATCGTGAAAACACGAAAACACGAAATTAATATTGATGGCTTCGTAAAAAGTCCAACTTCTGCGTTGCGCTTCATTTCGTTGTCATTGCGGCGTACGCTAAGTACGCCTCATGACACGAAATTCGCACGCCTTGAATTTGGAGCTTTTTACATTGCCATCGCAATTTTGACTTTTTACGAGTTTGTCAATATTAAAGTTTCGTGCTTTCAATATTTCGTGTTTTCGCGACAAGTTTAATTCTTTCCGACTTGCTGAATGATATTATTTCCCTGAATACTTCTTTGTAAGCGCCTTTATATCTTTTACGATAGCTTTCGCCGGAAAACCTTTTGTTTTAGCGTCCTGAATCCATTTGTCGGTTATGAATTTCAGCTTATTGGTCCATTCGGCCTTTTCCTCTTTTGAAAGATTAATAAACTCAACATTATGCGTCTTTTTAGACCAGGCATTGGCCACTTCCACATGATCATCCATGTAGTTGCCTGTCCACTCCGCCTGTTCGGTGCCCAGGTCTTCCATGACCTTTTGGACATCTTTGGGCAAGGCATTCCACGAATCAATGTTCATCACCACGGCAAAGGGATAGATAACAGTATCTGTTACCGTGACGTACCGGCAAGTTTCGGCAAATTTGAAGTCCTTCATGACTTCCAGAGAAGAAAACAGGCCTTTAACCACGCCCTTTTGTAGCGCCTCCGGTGTTGCAGACATGGGCATTCCCACCTGGTTTGCGCCCCAGGCTTTTAGAATCTGGGCAGCGCCACCTGAAGCTCTCAGATCCAGGCCCTTGATATCAGCAAGGTTTCTGACAGGCACCTTGGACATGATATTTGTAGGTGCTGTTGTGAACATGGTGAGCACCTTAACCTTTGCAAAGGCTTCGGGCTTGTACTTTTTATAAAGATCCCACAATACGAGGCTGCCCACTTTTGCGTTCGGTATCCCAACGGGAAGACTGGTGGCATTGGTGGTCACAAAACGACCAGGTTGATAGGCCATGCACAAGCATCCAATATCGGCCTGCCCTGCTATAACACCATCCATCATGTTCTTGGCCCCGAGCAAAGTACCTCCGGGATAGGTGTTAATGGCAACCTTTCCGTTGGTGCGCTTTTCCACCTCTTTTTTCCACCTCTCCATCTGAACACAAGGGAAGGTAGGTGCTGGTGGAAAGTTGGCATAGCTCAGTTTGACCGGTTCGGATTTGGCGTTTGCCGGCATTAAAATCACTGCAAAAAATGCTACAATAAAAATTCCAATAATAACTCGTCCTGATTTTTGCCTCATTTTCTCCTCCTTCTAAATTGTATGTTGTGTATATTTTAAGGGGTTCGATCCGGCACAGATTAGTTGATCAATTCCCTGGAATCGCATTACAGCGTGTTTTGAACCGCCTTTATCCAGTTCCTTCTAATAAACCAAAACAATATGTTAGTCAACATCGATCCGCCATCGAATTTTGGCGGATTAATAACCAAGCCTTATTTCTCTATAAACCCTTGACTAAAAAAGATATTTCTATTACTGTATCAAAGAATACAACATCCTCCGGACTTGATTCTTTATTTAAGCTGTTTAAACTACCACTTTTGTAGTAGCAATTTAACCTATAGAGGTGCCTATGTCTTACACCCCCAAAATCCTGGTAGTCGACGATGATCCCACTATCTGTTATATTATGGAGAAAACGTTGTCGCCTGAGGGTTATGAAGTAAAGTCCGGCAGCAGTGGCCGTGAAGCGTTAGAATGTCTGGCCGGGAATACTTTTGACCTCGTCCTCCTGGATATTGGACTGCCGGACATGGACGGTTTCGAGATTATGTCGCATATTCATCGCGACAGTCCGGATACCCTGGTCGTTATGATAACAGGAGATGCGACCATAGAATCAGCAGTAAAGGCGCTGAAGAGCGGCGCCTATAATTACCTGACAAAACCGTTTCATATCGAAGCATTGCGAAAGACTATAATAAATGCTCTTGATCACAAAAGGCTGGAAAGTCATCGCAAGCAGTCCCAGAAAGCACTGCGGGAGAGCGAGAAACGCTTTCGTGATCTTGTTGAAAACTCTTTAATTGGGATTTCCATTATCCAGAATAATAAGATCATTTATCAGAATCCGGAACAGAGCGAATTATTTAATCCTTTACCCAAAAAATTAGATGCCAATCTTTTAGAATACGTCCATCCGGACGATGTTAATAAGGTCAAGGGGTGTTATCAGAGCCTCATTTCAGGTAAGACCCGATCTGTGGAGGCTGATTTCAGGTTTTCTCCGCCCGGCAAAAAGGATGCTAAAGTCGATGTGAGATGGGTTCAGTGTCGCGCAAGTATTTTCAAACATAAGGGTAATGACGCGCTGCTGCTCAATACCATGGACATTACCCGGGCCAAGGAACTGGAACATATTCTAAGAATAAAGAGTAAGATGATCTCCCTGGGACGTGTCGCCGCCGGAATTGCCCATGAGATAAGAAACCCGCTAACCGGCATAAACTCCTATTTATATACCCTTGATGATTTTCTGGATACGGAGATTCTTGAATCTGAAAAAATTAAAATGATGAAAAAAATTGTCGGACGGCTCCAGATTGCATCGAACAAGATCGAATCTGTCATCAAAAGAGTCCTGGATTTCTCCAAGCCCGGTGCTACTTCAATGGCTTTGGTAAACATAAATAAATCCCTAAAAGAAGCCATTAACCTTTCTGCTGCCAGCCTGCGAAAAAACAATATCAAGATAGAACAATCACTTGAGCAGGGCCTCCCGCACTGCTATGCCGATTCCCAATTAATAGAGCAGGTGATCTTAAACCTTATTAACAATGCCGCCAAGGCCCTGGAAAAAACAGAGGATCACAGAATAATTGAGATAACGTCTGCTTCAAAAAAAAACAGTATTCTAATACGCGTTTCCGATTCAGGACCCGGTGTCCCGTTGGAACTTAGAGACAAGATGTTTGATCCTTTCTTCACCACAAAACAAGATGGGTCCGGCATCGGCCTGAGCATCGCTCAGAGAATAATTGCTGACCACAGTGGATCGATAGATGTCGGTTCAAGTAAGTTGGGGGGCGCTGAATTCAGGATTGAACTTCCAATCGACAAAAGGAAGCACAAAAGATGATATCTTTTTCCATATACGTGGTTGACGATGAAGAGGTTGCAAGGGATGGAATATCCCTGGCGCTTAAGAAAAATTACCGGGTCAGATCCTTCCCCTCAGCCGAGGCTGCTCTTGAGGCCATGTTGAGCGATACCCCCGATCTGGTTCTCCTGGATATTGGACTTCCCGGCATGAGCGGACTAGAGGCGCTTGAAAAAATCAAGAGCCTCTATCCTGAGATAGTCGTCATCATGATAACCGCTTATGAGGATGTCACGACCATAGTTTCTGCCATGAAGCTCAGGGCCTACGATTATGTGCTAAAACCGCTTCAGATGGACGCCTTAATGGTGACGGTTCGAAACGCCCTTGATACGATTAAATTGCGAAAGGAGATCCAGTTACTCCATGAAAAATACCTCAAGGAGAATCTCCCCTGCTTTATCGGAGAGAGTGACGCCACGCACGATGTCATGGAAATTGTAAAAAAGGTGTCCCAAAGCACCGACACCTCGGTTCTTATCCTTGGTGAAACAGGTACTGGCAAAGAATTGATTGCCAAAGCGATTCATTACAGAAGCCCCAATTTCCAGGAACCGATTGTCAGTGTGAACTGTGCTGCAATACCCAAAGAACTGATTGAAAGCGAACTTTTTGGATACGAAAAGGGCGCCTTCACCGGTGCAGAGGCATCGGGAAAAACGGGATTGATAGAAAAGGCTGCTGAAGGAACCCTGTTCCTGGACGAGGTGGGGGACCTGAGCCCTGATGCCCAGGCAAAGCTATTGCGGTTTCTTGAATCGGGCGAGTATTACAGAGTAGGCGGCACTAAGCAACTATGGGCCCGGACAAGAGTCGTTGCCGCCACGAATCAAGATCTGTTCCGCATGATAGATGATGGCCGCTTCAGAAAAGATCTTTATCACCGGTTGGCGGTTGTTAAAATAGAAGTCCCATCCTTAAACCAGCGGCACGACGATATCCTCCCTATTGCCATGCACTATCTGTTTGAATTCTCACAAAAATTCGGAAAAGCCTTTACAGGCATTTCTCCCCGTGCTGAAGCCGTTCTAAAGGAATTTAACTGGACCGGCAATGTTCGCGAATTGAAGAATGTTATTGAAAGGGGGGTCCTGCTTGGCGACGGGCCTGAGCTATCGTTCCAGAATCTTGGTTTAGAAGAGATAGGCACTGAAGACAGTTTAAAAGAGCTTGAAAATGGAACTAAGCTTCCATCCCTTTCCTCTCCAGGTATCGATTTCCCCTCAATTCTATCAACCATAGAAAAATATTATTTCGATGAAGCTCTCAAAATTGCCAAAGGCAATGAAAGCAAGGCAGCCCAGCTTCTTCAGATCAGCCGCGACACCTTCCGATACCGCAGAAAAAAACTGGAAGAGGTCGATTGACCGGTCTGCTCCCCGCAAGATCGACAACCAACAGCACACCATAATTTTGGGTCATTTCTCACAATTTCTTTGGGTCATTTCCCCCAATCCGGCTTCCGGAATAATCCGCACTTTTTACTAAAATTCCATAACTAATTGAATTTATATGCTTTGCAAAATAAGACCCCATTGGCACACTTCTTGCTCTATATATAAGGCCAAGAGGAACGTATTGGTTTAATTCACTAATAAAAATATAAAAAATGGACCCATTACTCAAGTTGACCAAAATAAAAAACCTGATTACGCCTCTGGCCCTTCTGGCCGAAAAGCACAAAGGCATGAGCTGCAAGCCTGATGATATGGCTCAGTCAGAGGATAGAGAGTTCAACCCGAGTAATATTGGAGGAATTTGTTCATGAAAAATATCCTATTCGTAGACGATGAAGAGACTTTGCTTTTCATCATGGAGTCTAGATTCGAGGAATACAAAGACCATTTCAATGTTTTTACGGCCCGAAACGGTAAAGAAGCGGTAGAAATTCTTGAATCCACCGTCATAGACTTCGTTCTTACCGATCTAAATATGCCCGAGATGGACGGCATCGAGCTCCTGATCTATATGGGTACAAAATTACCCCATATACCGGCCATGGCGATGAGTGCATACAACACCCCGGAAATAGAAAAGCAGCTTGAGAGAATTGGCACTTTGCGAGTGCTGGACAAACCGGTGGATCTAGATTTACTTACTCACACCATCATGAAAGAGTTAACCCGTTCCTACGAGCGAGGTGCGTTGAAAGGTATATCGGTCGGCAGTTTTCTCCAGCTTATTAATATGGAAAGAAAGACTTGTCTCCTGGAAGTGCATGGTGAGGAACAGAAAAGGGGATTTTTTTATTTCAGTCAGGGTGAACTGCTTGATGCGACCTGTGGCGACCGTTATGGAGAGCCGGCTGCTCTTGAAATAATTGGATGGGACGATGTGCAGATTTACCTCCAAGACCTTCCGAAGAAAAAAACCAAGAAACGGATCAAAAGCGGGATCATGTCCCTTATGATGGAAGGTTTTAGGCTAAAGGACGAAGCCGCCCAGGCTAATAAGAGTGAAACACTCGAGTCCGAACCGGTCGCTGAAATCATGGATGAGAGTGTAGTGGATGAATTAGAGGAAGATTTTGAAACAGTAAGCCCTGAAGAGACCCGTAAAGATCAAGAACCCATAAAAATTGAAGACACTAGCCAGTTAGAATTCATTAACAAAATCTTTGACATCATCAATTCAAAGCTCAGGGACGGTGATTTACAGGCCGTATTCAGGGAGATTCAAGATGTTGCCCCCATGGATCTTGCCATTATGATGTCCAAGGATGTAGGCAGGCCCGGTTATTTAACGGTCAATGATTTGATGACCAGTGGCACGGCCACGATATCCAGGGGTGACTGCTATCCCTACAAAGACTCCATCCTTGCTGATGTTATGAAACATCAGACCCACCTGATTGTGAATGATACTGGCTCACTCTCCCACTCGGTTGAAAAAGAATTATTCGCAAATCATGGTCTTAAGGCATGCATTCTTGCGCCATTACTGACGGACGGAATTGTGACGGGAATCCTGGCCATGGGTGCAAAAAAGCCCGGCAATTTTTATGATATTCAGGGGCCCATGGGGTGGGTCGCAAATTGCCTTTCTCTTGCAATTGAACGCAACCGGTTGTCTGCCGCACTTGCTAAACGGAAGCAGACCCTGGACACCTCTCAACAGATCGGACGCTCACTTGCATCATCTGATTTTGATATAAACAAAGTTGTCAAGTATTCAATGGACATGATTCGAAAAATCATGGGCGTGGAAGCGGGGTCCTTGTTGTTGAAGGTCAAGAACGAACTTAAGGTTGCGATTGCTTTCAACGTTGAAGTTAAATCCTTAAAAAAATTCCGGCTAAAAAAATTCCGGCTAAAAATTGGCCAGGGAATTGCCGGTTATGTTGCCGCAAAGGGCAAATCAATCATAGTGAATGACACGCAAAAATCATCCCATTTCTTCCCTGATGTCGATAAACAGACGGTTTTTAAAACGCGGTCTGCTTTGTGCGTGCCTCTGATTTCAAAGGAAGAAGTGATCGGCGTTATTGAGGTGCTAAATAAAATAAATCAAGATTTTGATGCCGGTGATGAAGAGCTTTTGCAATCGATTGCAGACTCGTTAAGTATCGCAATTGAAAGTGCCCGTCTTTACAAGGAATCGGTTTCCAAGGTCAAACATGGGCGGAGCGCTTTGCGTATGTTTCAAAAGTTTGTGCCCAGGGTAACAAATGGGCCATCCTTAAATAATTCAAATTCAAAAAAGGCACCGCTTATATAATTTTGGGCGCCACACGAATAATACTGGTTTAATTCACTGATAAAAGGATAAAAAATGGGCCCATTCCGCAAATTAATAAAAATGAAAACCCTGCTTGTAGACGATGATGAGCTGATCCGGGACGCTCTTAGCCTGGCTTTCATGAATAAAGGGTGCTTTCTTCAAGCAGCCGAAACAGCTGAAGAAGGCCTGCGCGCTCTTGAAAAGGAGAGCTTCGACATCATCATCAGCGATTTAAAACTTCCGGGGATCGACGGCCTGGAGTTCTTCAGACAGGCTACAGTCTCTCAACCTAACACGGTTAAAGTCCTCATCACCGCCTATGGTGATGAGGATGTCGTCTCCAGGGCATTCGGAATCGGCGTCCATGAATTTATTGAAAAACCCTTTTCAATCAAGGAACTTATAACGTCTTTGGCCATGCTGGTTGAAAAGCACAATGGAATGGGCACAAGGCTGATGAAAAGACTCGGTTCGAGGCTGAGGTGTAGAATCTTAGATGGCAAGAATGATCAAAATAACTAGACGTCGCATCTCCCGCTGTCACACGGGACAAGAGGAGTCACTGGTGAGCATGGAACGCTGCGTTACGCAGCCTTCAGGGGCACTGGTAATTCGTCGCCGCCGCGTAAGACTCTGGACCCTATTTTTGCTCCTTGGTCTCGTCGGATTCGGATTGCTTCCCAGCTCCATGGCCTCCGCCGCCACGATCTCCGGTACAGTGTATTCTGATGAGGGAATCACGAATGTTGGCGCCAGCAGGACCGTGCGCCTGCTTGTCAACGGTGCAAACACCGGCACCGACGTTACCGACGCCGCGGGTGCCTATTCCATCACCGGTGCTGTAGCTGCCGGTGACGCAATCCTCGTCTATATTGACGGGGAGAGCATTTTTGGCACCACGGTCACCGTCTCGGACGGCAGCGACCTTGCCGGCCTGGACATTTACACGAATCACCTCATCACCCGGCACGACAACGGCGGCTCCCTGACCAACGCCGATCTGGCTGCTGCTTTGGGCTTCCCGGATCCGGATATCAACTACTCTGTCTCAGGCAGTGATTTGACCATTACCAAAAAAACATATATACTCTACGTGCCGTCCAGCCATACCTTTGCGCCCGGCGGCAATGTCACCGCTCCGGGCGGGGTCAAGATCCTGGGTGCGGTCATTGGCGGCGCCTCGACCTTTGATGTGGGCGGCGACTGGGACGCCGGCTCCGGCACCTTTACGGCCGGCACCTCCACCGTGCTGTTCACCGGCAACAGCTCCGTAGCGTTCAACCCGGGACCATCGTCCTACTACAATGTAACCGCCCAGATTATCTCCCCCCAGACCGTGACCCTGGCATCCGACCTGGATTTGGACAACGACCTGACCATCACAACCGGCATCCTGGATGTCTCAGCCTCAAACTACGCCATCTTCGTGGGCGGCGACTTCACCAACAACAGCACCTTCATCGCCCGCAGCGGCACCATGACCCTGGATGGGACAATCCAGAGCATCTCCGGGTCAACGACTTTCTACAACTTTACCAAATCCGTGGCCGGCGCCGACACCCTGACTTTTGAGGCGGGCTCCATCCAGACCTTTGCCGGCAAGGTGACCCTGAACGGAGCATCCGGAAACATGCTTTCCCTGCGCTCCGATACTCCCGGCACCCGCTGGAACTTCACGGTCAACGCCGGGACCATCAAGGCCATCTCCTACGTGGATGTGCGGGACTCGGACGCCTCCGGCTCGGATGCGTCCCAGAAACCCATTGATCCGGCCAACTCCGTGGACAGCGGCAACACCTTGGACTGGATCCACGATATCATCTCAGGCACGGTCTACAGCGACGAAGGAGTTACACCTTTAGGGGCGGGATATACCGTACGCCTGCTTGTCAACGGCGTGGACTACGGCACCGACGTCACCGACGCAGCCGGCGCCTATTCCATCACCGCTTCTGCCGCGACCGGTGAACCCATCCTGGTCTATATTGACGGGGAGAGCATTTTTGGCACCACGGTCACCGTCTCGGATGGCAGCGACCTTGTCGGCCTGGACATTTACACCGATCACCTCATCACCCGGCACGACAACGGCGGCTCCCTGACCAACGCTGATATGGCTAATGCCAAAGGTGCTTTTTCTGATTCGGAAATCTATTACTCGGTCACCGGCGGGAATCTGACCGTTGATAATACCGGCTATATACTCTATGTGCCGTCCGGCCATACCTTTGCGCCCGGCGGCAATGTCACCGCTCCGGGCGGGGTCAAGATCCTGAGTGCGGTCATTGGCGGCACCTCGACCTTTGATGTTGGCGGCGACTGGGACGCCGGTTCCGGCACATTCACGGCAAACACCTCCACCGTCCTGTTCACCGGCAACAACTCCGTGACGTTCAACCCGGGCCCCTCGTCCTATTACAACGTCACTGTACAGTTCGGCGCTGGCAATAAAATTCTAACCCTGGCATCCGGCCTGGATGCGGACAATGACATGACGATCACAACCGGCATCCTGGATGTCTCAGCCTCAAACTACGCCATCTTCGTGGGCGGCGACTTCACCAACAACAGTACCTTCATCGCCCGCAGCGGCACCATGACCCTGGACGGGACAAACCAGAGCATTGCAGGATCGAGTTCAACCACCTTTTATAAACTCACCAAGATAGTCTCAACCGCTGATACCCTGACATTCAGGGCCGGCAGCACCCAGACCTTCAATGACACGGTGACCCTGAACGGCGCTTCCGGGAACCTGCTCTCCCTGCGCTCCGATACTCCCGGCACCCGCTGGAACTTCAGGGTGAACGCCGGGGCCACCAAGGCCATCTCATATGTGGATGTGCAGGACTCGAATGCCTTCAGCTCCGACGCGTCCCAGAAGCCTATCGGTCCGTCGGACTCAGTGGACAGCGGCCACAACGTGGACTGGTTCACCCTGAGCAAGCTCATCTCCGGCACCGTCTACACAGACGAAGGCACCACTTCCATCGGTTCCGGTAAGACCGTCCAGCTCCTGATTAACGGCGCTGATGCTGGGGCTGAGACCACTAACGCTGTGGGTGATTATTTTTTCTACGTTACGACCCCGCTCAATGCCGGCGACGCGATCCTTGTTTACATCGACGACGATGCCACCTACTACGGCACCACCGTGACCATTTTTGATGGAACCCAACTCGTGGACCTGGACATTTACGCCGGCCATGTAATTACCCGGCACGACAACAGCGGCAGCCTCACCAACGCCCTTTTAAGTACCGCCAAGGGTGCTTCGGCAGATACCGATATCCTGTATACCGTCACCGTCGGTAACCTGACAGTGAGCGCCAACACCGAACTCTATATTCCTTCCGGTCACAGCTTTGCACCGGGCGGAAATGTTACTACTCCCAGCTTGGAGAACCTGGGCACCTTCAACGGCGGCACTGGCACCCTGGCCGTCAATGGGGATCTCGTCACCAGCGGCAGCTTTATATCCACCAGCAACACTTTGAGCGTGGCCGGTGATCTGACCATTAGCGGCACCTTCACTCACAACTCTGGAACCATAATCCTGGATGGTACGGGGCAGGCCATATCCGGATCGACGACTTTTTATAATCTCACCAAATCTGTCTCGAGTGCCGATACGTTGACTTTTGAAGACGGCAGCACCCAGATCATCGCCGGCACGGTCACCCTGAACGGAGCATCCGGGAACCTGCTGAGCCTGCGCTCTTCCAGCCCCGGCACCCGCTGGAACTTCACGGTCAACGCCGGGGCCGCCAAGGCCATTTCTTATGTTGATGTACAGGACTCGGATGCCTCCGGTTCCGACGTATCGCAGAAGCCTATCGGTCCGTCGAACTCCGTCGACAGCGGCAATACCATCGACTGGTTTGCTACCATCGAGCTCTCGAGCGCAACGGCGAACGATGCCGAGACTTCAGGCGGTAACCTGCCGCAGCTGCTTGTCAACGGCACGTTGGCTGCGGCGCAGAGCATCGATGTAACCGTGACCGGCGGCACGGCCACTCCCGCCACCGACTTTACCAACGTGGCCACTGTGAATATCCCGGCCGGCGTTTATGACGGCACAATGGGTACGGCGGTGGTGATAAATTTAACAATAGTGGATGACGCCCTTGTGGAAGGTGATGAGACGATTGATCTGCAATTGGCTAATCCAAGTGCCGGATTAACTATCGGTGATGCCAACACCGACGCCACTACCCAGAGCACGCACACATATACCATTACCAACGACGACATTGCAGGGGTGATTGTGAGCGCTATCAGCGGAGACACTAACGAGACCGGCACCACGGCCTTGTTCACGGTTGTGCTTACAAGCCAGCCTTCTGCTGACGTAACCATACCTATTACAAGCCTTGATCTTACCGAGGGCACGGTGAGTGATGCCAGCCTGACATTCACCAACGGAAACTGGGACTCGGCTCAGACTGTTACCGTCACCG
>JAUVVL010000112.1 GCA_030604635.1 Desulfobacteraceae bacterium | reverse complement strand
TTGATAGAATTCCTTAACCCTGGCCCAGACCGATCACCAATACTCTATACTCAAAAAGTCAGGTTTGTAATGATGCATAGGCCAGATCAATATATATGAACGAGTCGCACCAGGGCGGGCTTTAGCCCCGCCTGCCATAGCCACTTATGATTAACATTGTCTTCTATCCTCCGTCTCATTGCTTAAGACAGCTAAAGAGTTAGGAGCAGATAGGCATTGGCGGGCAGGTCACTTCAAACTTTTGCGCCGTCCCTTCTGGCAGAGCCGGTTAACTCTGACCCCCGCAATGCGGGACAGGCATGACCAAAGGACCAGGTTTTCAAGGTCGAAATAAAATCAAGTCACCTGTAATAGTGACTGAACCATATCAATTAGGGCTAAATTTCCAGCGTTCCAATTATTTCCGATAAATCGGGAATTTTCCTTTCCGACAGAAATGCTTCTATCCCTTCTATGATATCGATTGTGGCGTGCGGGTTTATAAAATTGGCCGTACCGACCTGAACGGCCACAGCACCTGCTATCAAAAATTCCAGCGCATCCTTTGCCGTCATAATGCCGCCGACGCCGATTACCGGAATCTTAACACTTTGAGCCGTCTGCCAGACCATGCGCAGGGCCACGGGTTTAATTGCCGGGCCGGAAAGGCCGCCGGTGATGTTGGCAAGCTTTGGGCGCCGGGTTTCAATGTCGATGGCCATGCCGGTTATGGTGTTAATTAGGGAAATCGAATCAGCACCTTCCGCTTCCACGCTGCGGGCTATTTCCGTAATGTCTGTTACATTGGGAGAAAGCTTGACCATCAAGGGTTTTTTGGTCCTGTCCCTGACCGCCCTGACCACCTCGGATGCAGAGTCAGGAAATGCTCCAAAGGCCATCCCGCCTGATTTAACGTTGGGACATGAAATATTAACCTCAATCCCCGATACATCTTCAATATCATCCAGGAGTGCTGCCAGTTCTGCATATTCCGCTATGTTTTTCCCATAGAAGTTAACAAATACGGGTGTTTCCAGCCCTTTCAAGAACGGCAATTTCTCTTTTACAAATGCAGCAAGACCGACGTTCTCTAGGCCAATGGCATTCAGCATACCGCACGGCGTTTCAACAGTCCTCGGCGGCGGATTCCCTTTGGAGGGTTCTAGCGACAGACCCTTTACAATAATTCCCCCCAAGCGGTTTAAATCAACAAGATGTTCAAACTCCCGGGCATATCCGAATGTGCCGGATGCCGTCATTACGGGGTTTTTTAGTTCTATTCCCCCGATATTTACACGAATATGAGGCTTTTTTTCGATCATATCAACGAATCCATACGATTATCAGTTCCCAAACCTGTTTTATTTGCCGGAAACCACACTTCCTATAAAATAGATATTGATAGATAGCAAGACTCTGTTTTAATATTCACCAAACGGCAATTCGATTAAATAAGGTGGATTTATGAAAAAAATTCTCGGTATTATCGGTTCACCACGCAAACTCGGGAACTGCGAAATTATGGTCAAAGAAATCAGCAGGCAGATATCAATCCCCCATGAATTACAGCTTCTGCGCCTTCAGGATTTCAACATCCTCCCGTGCAGGGGATGCTACCAGTGCCTGTTCAAAGACGGACAATGCGTACTGGACGACGACTTAAATACTATCACAAAGGCCGTTGTCGATGCTGATGCCTTGATTGTGGCGGCCCCCACCTATTTTCTGGGCATCAATTCATGCATCAAACGGTTTCTTGATAGAGGGCTTTCATTTTATGCCCATGCTGAAAAACTATGGCGCAAGCCCGCCGTGGGTGTCGTTATAGCAGGCATCGAAGGCAAGGAAGGTTATAGCCTGCTCTGCATTCAAAGCTTTTTGAAACTGATTTTAGCAGATGACAAACAGAGCCGAGTCGTTTATGGCGCCCTGCCAGGAGAAGTTTTTATCAACGATGATAATAAAAAGGCTGCCGCTGAACTGGCCTTGGCCCTGTTCGGGCCTTCTGCTGAAAAAAAAGGGCCGTGTTGCCCGCTATGCGGAGGAGATACATTCCGCTTTATTGAAAACAACAGGTTACGCTGCATGCTTTGCAGCAATACTGGATCCATGACCATTCAAAAAGGCGCCCCAATATTCGAAATAAATAAAAGTGAGCACGAACTATTTCACAGCAAGGAAGAGGCTCTAAAGCACAGGGATTGGCTGCTCGGCATGAAGGAACGCTTTGTTAAACAAAAAAAAGCGCTTAAAGAGATTACCGTACCATATATAAAGCAGGGGGTCTGGATGAAACCCTAGTCCAAGGCGGCTTCATTTACAATGCATTCCGCAATATCGGCAAAAACCCTGGTTACCTGGGAATCGGCATATTTTTCCAGAAAAGAGGCGCCTTTGTCGCCGCATGCCACAACATTCTGATCGAACGGAATCCTCCCTAGAAACTGAACCCCGGCTTCCCTGGCGGTTTTTTCTCCGCCGCCGGTTCCGAACAGGTCAATCATTTCATTGCAGTGCGGACAGGCAAAACCGCTCATATTCTCGATAAGTCCGAAAATTTCCATTTTTAAGGTTTTGCAAAAACTGATCGATTTCCTTACATCCGCCAGTGAAACCTCCTGGGGTGTGGTGACGATAATTGCCTTGGCGTCGGAAATTGTCTGAGCAACGGTCAAAGGCTCATCACCGGTTCCTGGAGGTGAATCGATAATTAAAAAATCGAGTTCGCCCCATTCGACTTCGCCGATAAACTGCCTGATGGCGGAATATTTTAGCGGACCTCGCCATATAATCGCATCGTCCTTGCTTGCGATCAGCGATTCTATCGAAACTGCTTTCAGGTTTTCAGAGTAACTCATGGGATTCAGTTTGTGGTTCTTGCTCAGGTCCAGCATCCCCTTCAGCCCGAGCATCCTCGGTACGTCAGGACCATGTAAATCAACATCCATAACCCCAACCTTGAACCCCTTGTCGGCAAGCGCCATGGCCAGGTTTACAGAGATGCTGGTCTTGCCCACACCCCCTTTGCCGCTCAACACAAGGAATTTGTTCTTTATTCTCTCTAAAGAAACTTTTAACGAAGCATCCTGATCTTTTTTGTCATTACATTGCTTTTGTGCAGCGTTAACACTTTCATGAATCTGTACCATTATATTTATCTCCCATATAGTATTAATTTAGCTTTTTGAAAAACGTGTTCCACAAGCACAGATGCGATAATGTTTTCAAAGGGCTAAAATGTTACCCCATATATGATTTTCGTTTTACCTAAATTCTGCATAAACAATCTTGAAGTAGTTTAAATTATGAAACAGTACCACCCAACCCTAATAAACGGAACCAAATACGCATTTAAGCTATAACAGTTTTTATACTCACCGCAGAACCGCAAAGAATGGATTACGGTACGTTCGCACAGAACGTGCAAAACTTTTAATAGTTTGAATTAATTCTTCATATATTGCAAGAATTAATTTATTATGATAAGGATATTCCGAGCGAGCCATGAAAAATTTCTGTGACTACCACCCTACGAGAATAGCGCACTGGAGTTGCCCTAAATGCAGCGCCATGTTATGCCCCGAATGCGTCATAAAACGCGATAAGGGCTCTTACTTGAAGGGAGAATACCTCCACCTGTGCCCCAAGTGCAACATCTCTGTCGACTGGGTCGGCGTTGAGAATATCATTGATCCCTTCTGGCATAGGTTGCCAAAAATATTTACCTACCCGCTTTCACCAAGCCCTATGATATTGATGATTGTTTTGTCGGTTGTTCGCATTTTATTTTCGGGATCCGGCATTTTTGGCTTGCTGATACGCGGTGTTACATGGCTTATAGTACTTAAGTATTCTTTTGAATCACTTAAGTCCACGGCCAGTGGAGACCTGAAGCCACCAAAGATCAATTCAGAGACCATTTCCGCTGATTTTCAACAGGTTTTTAAACAGTATGGAATATTCATTCTAATTTTCCTGTTTTTCGGATGGATCACCATAGCTGTCGGTCCCTTTCTTGGAATAGTGTTTATGATCTTTGCATTACTGTTCGTTCCCGCAATGATCATTCTCCTGGTCACTACCCACAGCCTTCTTCATGCTGTTAATCCCGTTGTCTTTGTCCGGTTGGCCTTTAGAATCGGCAGGGGGTACTTACTTATGTATTTTTTTCTGCTGCTCCTGGGAGCCGCCCCTGCCATTGTGATGAAATACATTATAAAATTCTTCCCGGCCGGTTTGCATCTGTTGTTTTATGGCTTGGCGGAAAGTTATTATATGATTGTTTCCTACCACCTCATGGGATATGTAATCCTGCAATACCATGAAGAAGTCGGATACGAGGTGGATTTCGATGACTTCAGGGATCCGTCGTTAGAAACGGCTGAGCCCGAAAAAATCGATCCGGATGCGACCATTTTAAAAGAAGTAAATCCGATGATTCAGGATGGAAAACTTGATGAAGCGATTTCCGCCATAAAAGATATGACGCGTAAGGATGGTATAACCAGTGTGGACCTGTCCGATCGGTATTACAAACTGTTGAAAATGAAAAAGCGAACGTCTGAAATGCTGGAACACGGTGTTAACCACCTGGATCTGCTAGCAGGTGATAATAATAAACCCAAGGCTGTAAAAGTATATTCGGAATGTCGAAAAATAGATCCAAAATTTCTCCCGTCCCCTATCTTTTTATTAAAACTGGCGGGTTGGCTGAATGAAGCCGGTAAAACCAAAGAAGCTGTTGGAATTTATAACAGTCTCGTAAAAGCCTATCCGAAAAATCACCTTGCCCCCAAAGCCTATTTCCGGGCCGCACAGATTATTCATGACCGTCTAATGAACCCGGAAAAAGCAAAAAAGATACTAAACAGCCTGATTAGCAAATATCCGGATGATGAAATTGCGCCACATGTTAAAAACTATCTAGCCAACATGTAATGAGACCGGATTTCTATTGTTCTACTTTTTTCTTGCAATGCATTCTTTGCTTCCAGATAAGAGTGTGAAATTGATATATTTTTATTTCTTTTGTGCCCTTGTGTCTTAGTGGCTGAATAGTTTCCTATTTCTTAAGAAGGTTCCCGGCAATTTGGGCTTCTGGTGAATCGGGATACCTGGTATATAGAATTTTCAGACATTTATTATATTTTGCTACGATTTCTTTCTGCTGATATCCATTGGCAAGTTTGAGCAAAGCCGTTGGGATACCGGGTAAATTCGCCCTTTTCTTCAAAAGCATTGCCAAAATTCCTTCAGCCTTTTCCGGGTATCCCAAACCGGCAAATATAGAACTCAAGCGTAAGTAAAGCTCTGAGGAAAGACGAGGGCGTTTGCTTAGTTTCGTGTAGTCTTCATAGACTTTCCGGGCCGTCTCAAAGGCGGCACTATCCATGCTCAGACGGTTCAGCAAACGCCGTGCTATTTCATGGAATTGGAGATCTTCCGGATCCGTTTTGCGTACGTTGAACAGATGGATCATTGCAGCAAGATGCTCCGGATCTTTGGCCAAGGCCTTATCCAGCAATCGAATGCCGCTTGCCATGTCCAGTTGACTGATGTGTTCCAATGCTTCTTCAATCAGAGGCGAAATTTCATCTTCAGGTTCCGGCTCTAGAGCTTCCGCATCGTAAGAGCCGAGAAATCTCAAATTGACAACACCCAAAATAGCGCCGGAAACTAGTCCGCCGATATGGGCCACATACGCGACGTGACTGACGCCGCCAAAAAATAGCTGGTAAAATTCATTTGCGATCCAGACCGGCAGCAGAAAAATTGCCGGGACCTTTAAATAATTGAAATAAAACCCCAACGAATAGAAGACCTTTACTTTTTTCCTGCCGTACAACACCGTAAAGGCGCCCATGAGACCGGCAATGGCACCCGATGCCCCCACCAGTGGAATAGTGTTTTTCATATAAACCAGCCAGTAGAGAACAACTGCGCAGAGCCCCGTTAACACATATATCGCGCTGTAAAACCTCCTACCACAGCCCATTTCAAGCATGCACCCGACCAGCCACAGAAAAATCATATTGCCGAACAGGTGCCCGAATCCACCGTGCAGAAACATATAGGTAAAAAAAGTAAAAATGTTATGATAGGCCGGTCTGAACCCGTATTTCATCGATACGATGCGCAACCGCCTCTGTTCATAGTTTTTTCTTAATTCCTTCCATTTCGAATATTCAGGATCCTGAGGCGTAATAATTTCATCGTTGCGCAGCTTTGCAAGAAATTGGGAATCAGCGGCCATTTTATTACGCAGGCGGGCCATTTCTTTCATTTTCATCTTATCCGCGGCATTTAAAGTAATCCCTCGATTTTCTGAGGTATCACGGTAGTCGACATAGCGGGATACTTCGATTGCCGCCAGCCCGGACTTGAAATAATATTCTTCCGCCTCGAAGGCCAGCTTCCCGTCATTGAATTGAAAGAGGAAAAATACCAAACAATTAACAATGATAAAGCCGATGGTAACGACAGGGGGATTTCTCCAACTGATTTTACCTGTCACGGGAACAATTAACATTAAAATATCTCACATTCAGACTGTGTTAAAAAATAGGGTCCAATTCATAGGAAAGGGTTTTTATGGTGCTCATCAACGTTTTACTACGCCCGAAAGATCTAACCCAGCAATCTTTAACGCAATTTCTTTAAACTTGTCAACGGTCGTTTAAAATTGATAGCTACTGTGTTTTGGTGCATACTTTTCCTGAAGACCTATTCTGATTTTCTCAGGCTAAAAGGCGCCGAACTTGCACAAGCTACAAACAACAGTTTTTATAAGATAAGGCCCATGGCCTTTCCCCTGTTCAATATATTTCAGGGGTCGGGGAGTTTTGTCGAAAATTTGCCCTTAATTAAGCGTAATGGGTGATCAGATGTAAAAGCGTGTGCTGTTTGAGGGTATTAGGGATCGTTTAGAAAGAGCCTAACTCCTATCACGATTATAAAAAATTTAAGCTTTTAAACATAATAATTTATCTAATGATATTACTGCTCTTTCTTTACGATCCCTTATACGCGAGTTCACACGATTTGGAATCTGATTACCCATGGAGCGGTATTAAAGACGAAAACTCCCCGACCCCTGATATAATTATAATTATGAAAATACCCTGTCGTCAGATCCCCTATACAGATCATTTTGGGCTGGTAATATATAACGAATTTGTATAAATATCTGGTAATCTCTTTTTGGTGGGTAATAGCCCGCATTTCTCACGAGCCAGAGCGGTGCAGGAACAAGGCATTTCAGCCTGTTGAAAATCCCGGCAACGGGGAAGACGTAGTATACTCTACTTCGAGGGCTGAATAACGCAGACGCCGAAGGAGTCATGCCGAAGGCACTGTGCCGCTCTGGCTCGCCTTTGGTGAAGAATTTATCTAAAAAAAGTTGAATGTCAGAGTGTTTAATCAAATTATCCGTCCATGTCAATTTAAGTGATTAATATCTTTATATTTACTAACAAAATCAAAAAGCCAGATAAATTCTTCATGAGAAATGCGGGATAGGTACACAGCAAAGACTATAAGCTCCCGAACGGAACGAGGAAGAAGAGGAAAATTAATATGTCAATTTTCACAGAAGGGAAAGACAAGATTATATCAAAAGGACTAAAAACGTTTGCAAATATAATAATCAATGACTACGGAAAAATAACCGATTTTGCAGCAAATTCGAAGAATAAAACAATCACTCTTAATGTTTTATTAAAAGGTGAAAAGGAAGATTTGCAAATTACTTTTTACAACTACAGCGTTATAAGTGATGACAAAAATGCTTACTTTCAATTTGACAGCGTAAGGACAACCAGAGAATGGCTTAATATTTTCTTTGACAAAAAACTATCAAAAATATTGGAAGAAAATAAAATTCAGATTCCGGGCTATATTGCAACATCGATAAATATCTTTTTGTAAAGAATCCTGGCCCAAAGGACCAGGTTTTCAAGGTCGAAATAAAATTCTTAAATGTTATAGAAAAGCCAGAAAAATACTTCATGAGAAATTCGGTTTAGTGAAGGTATGAAAACAGTGACATATCTATACCCTGATGCGCCACCGTGGGGTTCGACGACCGCATGGAAAGCAGCCAAATGGAATCTGGATTATCTAATCCGGCTCCACCGCCCTGAACTTGATCGTGCTGTGAATTTTGCTCGGGAGGTTCAGGTTCGACTGGAATCGATTTTTCCACTCATGGACGACCTGTGCGCAGTCACCTGCCCCTGGTGCCCTGATCCCTGCTGTCTGGCGGCCAAGGTCTGGGTAGATTTTAAGGACCTGTTATTCCTGCATCTTTGCTGCCGTCAGATTCCCCCTGCCCAGCTCCTTCCTGATTTAAAGAAGACATGTCGTTATTCGAGCCCAAGAGGCTGCACATTGCCCCGGATTACAAGACCTTGGGCCTGTACATGGTATCTGTGCCCCACCCAGATGGCAAATCTCCGACAAAAGACCCACACCGTGCAGAACATGTTCAGCCAGGCTGTTCAGGCCATTAAGACAGGACGGAAGGAGATGGAAGCTGAGTTTATCCGGGTTGTTTCATGATATATGGTATTAAAACATCCGGAAGAATCCTGTGACAAAAATCCCTATTTTCTTTCGAGCTTCACTGCCACCGCATAACGTCCGGGTCCGGTATTCATCAACCCGATAAATACCAAAGCAAGCCCAAAGGAATACAATGTCAGCGTTTTGTAACCGATATTCAAATAATTAAAGAAATACAGTCCATAAAGCACCGTCAAAATAACACAGGATGTCCTGAATAAAAAGCCCGATAACAAACTAACGCCGCACAATGATTCGAAAAGCATAATGACAAAACCTAACACTTGCGGGGGTATACCGATATTGATAAAATTCAAACTTGTTCCGACACCTTTCCAGTGCGCGGCTCCCCCCATTAATACGGGAAGTGAGTGTACCAAAAGGGCCGCTGCCAAGCCAAAACGCATAACCAATAAGCCGAAATTGATCCGTCGTTCCTGGGAATCGAAAAACATCTAATCCTCCATTTATATCATTTCAATTATACAGCATTGTAACAGTTCAGCCACTAAGTCACAAAGTCACAAATAAGAGGGGAAATAATTAATAATTAATTGTTATTTGTTATTTATTAATTGTTATTTTGGTTTTCTTTTCAATTTTATCGCACCTCTAATTAAATGGCATTAAAAGAATTATAATATAATTTTAGTGTCTTCGTGTCTTTGTGGCTGAACTATTACACTATTATATCTTTTATTCCAAGCCATGGGTATAAATCAATAAAAATTTAGAGGGAAAAGGGTGATATCATTTCAGATTGACAATTTTTTTTAGGGATGCAAATAATGACAAACTCGTAAAAAATCAAAATTACGATGAACCGAGTAGTAATATTGCCTTTGAAATGAGTAATATTTTCAAACTGGCCAAGGAGACTCTGCCTTCAGACCCTTCCAATCCTTACGGTCTTGAGGCATTTGAAAAAGAGTATTATCGAATTAGAAGTACATGCTTTTCCGACCCTGATTCCTCCGGAGACTGATAGGTAAAAAATCCTGGCCCATAGGACCAGTCTTTGGTTTGCCCCTGAAAGGGGCTGCTCTCCTGCAAGCCGGACAAGTTAGAAGTGCCTAAAATGAGCTAAAGTGCCTAAAGTTATGGAGTCGCTTTGCTCCGCTGATTTTATATAATTGATAGAATTCCTTAACTTTAGCTCACTTTAAACTTTAGTTCACTTCAAACTCTTGCAGCGTTTCTTCAGGCAGAGCCGGATAACTCTGACCTGGCCCACAGGACCAGGTTTTCAAGATCAAAATAAAGGTTGAAACCCCCAGATGAAGAACGTCCAAACAGGTCTTGAAAGGTTTGTCGCTTCACCACCCAAATGGATAGCCGGGAACCGTATTGGTCTTTTATGCAATCCTGCTTCGGTCGACAGACATTTTCACCATGCCCGCGATTTGATTAATCGGCAATTCCCTGGGCAACTTAAAGCACTCTACTCGCCCCAGCACGGATTTTATGCCGAAAAACAGGACAACATGGTCGAGTCTGACGATATGATTGACCCGGTTTTAAATATCCCTATTTTCAGCCTTTACGGCCGAACCCGCATACCAGACGAAAAGATGTTTGATCTAATTGACATCCTTATCGTCGACCTGCAGGACGTCGGAACCCGTGTTTACACTTTTATCTACACCATGTCCCACTGCCTGGAAGCAGCAAAAAGGTTCGGCAAAAAAGTTCTTGTTCTCGATCGGCCGAACCCTGTTAACGGCACCATAATAGAAGGAAACTGCCTATCTCCTGAATGCGCTTCATTCGTCGGGCGCTATCCCATCCCCATGCGTCACGGCCTCACCATCGGCGAGCTTTCTCTTTTGTTCAATAATGAGTACGGCATCGGTTCCGATCTTGAAGTTGTCCCCATGAAAGGCTGGAACAGGGCCATGTTTTTCCGGGATACCGGACTTCCCTGGATCCCACCCTCCCCCAACCTTCCAACACCGACATCGGCCATGGTTTACCCCGGCCAGGTGTTGTGGGAAGGGACCAATGTCTCTGAAGGCCGGGGAACAACCCAGCCGTTTGAAATCTTTGGCGCTCCGTTTATCGATACGGATCTTGTGCTGTCAACCCTTGGTGGCAACCGATTGCCAGGCGCAACACTCAGGCAAATTGTATTCGAACCGACATCAAACAAATGGGAAGGCGACCCTTGTAATGGATTTCAAATCCACATAACCGATCCATATGAACTCAAACCCTATATAACCACCCTCAGACTTCTTCAGGCTGTCAGCTTCCTTCACAAAAATCATTTTAAATGGAAGCTTCCGCCTTATGAATACGAATATAAACAACTACCCATCGACCTTATCATCGGCGACAAGGAAATACGCCAACGTATTGAATATTCTGATGAAATCGATGAGATAGAAAAATCCTGGGAAAAAGATCTTGACGGGTTCATAAAGACAAGTCGCAAGTTTCATCTTTATTCGAGACCGATTACTAGTATACAGTTTCAATAAAAACTTTACATTGATACGATGGTATCACCCCCACCCTAACCCTCCCCCTTCAAGGGGGAGGGAAGGGAGGGGGTGGATTTGTATCTGTAAAGAGAATGATGAAACA
>JAUVVL010000361.1 GCA_030604635.1 Desulfobacteraceae bacterium | reverse complement strand
TGATGCCCATGTAAAAAGTCCTTTTTACATGGATTAAGGAATTTAGGGATTAAGGAATTGCGAATTATTTAAAGACATTATGAATGCGTAAAATTGAATAATTCAGCAAGTTTTGACTTTTTATGAAACCATCAATATTAATGTTGAAAATTTTATTCTGTTTGAGCAGGTTTTGCAGGCTGTGAGGTTTCCGGCTCTGATTGAGAACTTTTTTCAGGTGCTGCCGGTGCAGCCTGCTGTTCTATGGGCGCTTTCGTATCCGTCATAATGGAATCACCGGTCTTATGGGTGGACATATAAGCAAGTGCCAAAGAGGTTAACATGAAAACGATAGCCGCCACGGTTGTCGCCTTGCTCAAAAACGTTGAGGCACCTGTACTGCCAAAAAGGGTCTGGCTGGCGCCTCCTCCGAAAGCAGCTCCCATGTTTGCCCCTTTTCCGGTCTGAAGCAGAACGATCATAATAAGGGCAATACAGACAATAACATGCATTATTACTAAGAATATTGACATAATTCACCAAGTTAGACCTTTGCAAAACGCCCCCTTTTGCCTCCCGCCGTTGGCGGGATGTCAGGCTCAAAGTCCGGGATCTTCGACTTGAACTTGAACAAAATTGAGCATTTTTCAAAGGTCTCCAAGTTTATTTCTTAAAATGAACGATTTTACTGAATGTTTCAGGATCAAGGCTTGCGCCGCCGACAAGCGCTCCGTCAATATCAGGCATTGCCATAAGCTCTGCGATATTATTAGGTTTAACGCTACCACCATACAGTATCCTGATGGATTTGGCAAGCATATTTCCGAAACTTTTTTCAAGCACCGAGCGCAAAAACTGATGAGCCTCCTGAGCCTGGTCAGTGGATGCTGTTTTGCCGGTTCCGATGGCCCAGACCGGTTCATATGCTATGACCAGCGTTTCCAGGTCATCCGAAGAAAAACCCTCTAGCCCCTTTTTTATCTGTTTGTCAAGTACGGAAAACGTTTCCTTTGATTCGCGTTCTTTTTCAGATTCTCCAACGCACAGAACAGGTATTAAATTATTCTTGATGACTGCTTTTATTTTCTTATTTACGGTTTCGCCGGTTTCGTCAAAATATTGACGACGTTCAGAATGGCCGATGATAACATACTTGCATTCCGTTGATACGAGCATGGCAGGTGATATTTCACCGGTATAGGCGCCTTCGGTTTCCCAGAAAAGATTCTGTGCACCCAGCGAAACACGGCTTCCTCTGACAATATCTGATACCGGTGCCAGTGCTGTAAACGGAGGTGCAATCATCACATCAATATCGGAGGCCATCGCTACGAGTTTTACAAGCTGTCCGGCTGTTTCAACAGCCTCGGAACAGGTTTTAAACATCTTCCAGTTTCCGGCAATAAGTGGTCTGCGGTTGGACATTGATTGATCCTCTTTTAGATTGAAGATTGATTAAAGCTGTGCCCCGATCATGGCTGCCAGATCGACCATTCTGTTTGAGTATCCGGCTTCATTATCGTACCAGGATAGCACTTTGACTAAGTTGTCAACGACGTAAGTGATCGGCCCATCAACAATCGAGGATAATGTTGACCCAATAAAATCAGAGGATACCAGCGGAAGCTCGCTATATCCGAGTATGCCTGCAAGCGATTTTTCTGAAGCCTCTTTTAGGACGGAGTTTACATCAGAGACAGTGACGCCTGACTTTTCTATATTTGCAACAAGGTCAACAATGGATACATTTGGTGTGGGAACGCGAATGGCAAGACCATTTAGCTTGCCGGACAGCTCCGGCAGCACCAGGGAAACGGCCCTGGCCGCGCCTGTGGTCGTCGGGATCATGGACAATGCGGCCGCCCTGGCCCTGCGAAGATCCTTGTGGGGGAAATCGAGAAGGCGCTGGTCGCCTGTGTACGAATGTATGGTCGTCATTAGTCCGCTCCTGATCCCGAAATTTTCAAGGAGCACTTTGGCAACCGGTGCAAGACAATTTGTGGTGCAAGAGGCATTTGATATAATGTGATGCTGTCTGGGATCGTACTGGTGTGAGTTGACACCCATAACAATGGTAATATCAGGCTCATTGGCAGGTGCGGATATGATAACTTTTCGTGCTCCGGCGGAAAGATGTTTTGATGCGTTTTCGTGGTCTCTGAAAAGACCGGTGCATTCCGCCGCAATGTCCACGTCTAACTCTTTCCAGGCGAGGGCGGCGGGATCTTTTATGGACGTGACGGCAATCGATTTCCCAGCCACTTCAATTGAGCCATCTTTGGCTGTTACTTCCACGTCCAGCTTGCCGTGAACAGAATCGTAGGTAAGAAGATAAGCCATTGTGGCTGGGTCCATGAGATCATTAATCGCCACAACCTTGAGTTCAGGGTGATCGATTAAAATCCTGAAAACAAGGCGTCCTATCCTTCCGAAACCGTTTATGCCTATTTTTACGCTCATAATGCCTCCTTTATGTATATCCTAAATCCTGAATTAATTCAGAATTTAGGTATATGTCAGCAATCAACTCTTCTATTTCCGTTTGTTTCCTTTCAAAATTCCGCTGGCCAGTGAAATACTCTTCTTTCCAAAAGCTTCCAGGCATTCAGCGAGTTCACTGAGCTCCATTTTTTCTTGAGTATTCAGAGCTTTGATCAGAATTGGAAGATTAACACCTGATATGACTTCCACTCGTCCTTCTTCAAGAAATGAATAGCTTAAATTGGAAGGG
>JAUVVL010000257.1 GCA_030604635.1 Desulfobacteraceae bacterium | reverse complement strand
CGGCATAACGACTCAACCGTGTGGCAGAACCGATTCTCTTGCCAATTTGCAGCCCAACGATTGTAAATATTCCCGCAACTATTCCGATGATAAGGGCTGGTGTCCAAATTGATACATTCAGTATCGATATGCTGAGCCCCACAGCCAGGGCATCAATACTGGTTGCAACTGAAAGGATCACCAGCGTCACGCCTTTTGTTGGGTCCTTTTTTTGTTCTTCCCCTTTATCATGCTGAAATGCTTCTCTTATCATGTTGACGCCCACAAATGCCAGCAGTCCAAAAGCGACCCAATGATCATACCTTTCAATATAGACTCGAATCGATAGACCCGCGCCCCAGCCGATAACCGGCATCATGGCCTGGAAGAGTCCGAAATGCCAGGACAGGCGAAACGTCTGGCGGAAACTGACATCTTTCAAGCTCACGCCGGTGGCGATTGAAACGGCAAAGGCATCCATGGCTAATGCCACGGCTATGGCGGAAATATTAACTAATTGCACGAGTACTTTCTTAAATACTATTGAAATCCGGATAAATTTTTATATTCTCGACTATTCTTTCTTCGGCCAAACGACACCAGTGCGCTCCTCCACAAAATAGCAGAAACGGTTCCATTCAAACTCCCGTAATGAGACCGGACAGCGGAGTTTAACCTTGCGGTCGCTTACGCCAATAACTTCCCAGTCACCATTGCGCGGCCCACCGGCAATATGCAGTTTTTGCCCTACTTCGAACCGATATGATCTGAATATCACGACATTATGTTTATCCATTTTTAGCACCATAATATTATTTAAGAATCTGTATATTGTTTTCTTGCTCAAAAAGCAAATGCCATGCCAATAATATCAAAGATATAGTATGTTTCTTTAACACACCGGCAATACTCCCAAATGATGCAATGGCATCTTTTTCGTGCTGCGTCCTTGTGTCTCAGAATTTTATTGAGACACAAATGTCTCATAAAACATTGCCAAAGCCCCTCTTTCAAATTGCACATAAATTGCTCAAAGCGCTAATTGCAAAGGTGTGTTCGGCAAATTCACAGTGGCACAAATATTGCTCTTTTTTTAGAAAGTTGTTATTAATATATTTTTTTGCAAATATACCAGATCTTATTCACAAAGATTGGCCTCTTTTCTTTCTTTACGCCCAATTATGCACGAGTTTAGTCCCGCCGGCGGCGGGAATTAGCTGAATGCGATAATATTTTTCAGGGAATACAGGGATAAGCTTTCAGAGGTCTATTCCAAGATGCCATGGGGCGGTTGATAAGCCTGTCCATTTTCAGCGTTACTTTTTATATGAGCATGCATGTAATTAAACGAGTCCTGATAATAGGCGGAGGATTCGCCGGTCTGAACGCAGCTAAAGTTCTTGGAAGGTCTGGGAAGGTGGAAGTCATCCTAATCGATCGCATGAACCATCACCTTTTTCAACCATTATTGTATCAGGTGGCGACAGCCGGGCTAAATCCTTCCGATATTGCCGTGCCAATCCGCAGCATCCTTTCAAAGTATCGAAATATTACTGTTCTCCATGGAAATGTTAATTCTGTCGATCTGAAAAACCGAAAAGTCCATACAAATATCGGAGAGTACCATTATGACTATCTTATTTTAGCGTGTGGAGTACAAAACTCCTATTTTGGCCATGAGGAATGGATGGAACATGCACCGGGCCTCAAAAACGTTGTGGACGCAATTGCAATCAGGCGGCAAATTCTTGCGGCATTTGAGAAAGCGGAAAGGACAAACGATCCCGAAATACAAAAAAAGTTTCTAACCTTTGTCATTGTCGGAGGAGGACCAACCGGAGTCGAGCTTGCAGGCGCCATTGGCGAGATGAGTCGTTTTACTCTTGCCAGGGACTTCAGAAATATTGATCCAAAGTTAACCCGGATATTATTGATTGAGGCAGAATCAAGAATTTTAACATCTTTTTCAGAAAATCACGCCTCCAGGGCAACACGGGACTTGGAGAGTCTCGGGGTTCAGGTCTGGACTTCAAGTCAGGTGACACGGATCGATGCTGATGGCGTAGAAGTCGGAAAAGAAAGAATCCAGGCTGCGACTGTTCTTTGGGCTGCTGGAGTTAAGGCGATGGATCTCAACAAAAAGCTAGGAGTAGGCTTGGATACTCAAGGCAGGGTTATCGTTGAACCGGATCTAAGTCTTAAAGAATACCGCCAGGTGTTTGTGGCCGGTGACCAGGCTCATTTTTCCCATCAAACAGGGAAACCTCTACCTGCTTTAGCCCCGGTAGCATTGCAACAAGGACGATGTATTGCAAGAAATATTCTTTTAGAAGTTGCTCGACATCAGAGGCAAGAATTCAGGTATGTGGACAAAGGGCAAATGGCGACAATAGGAAGGAGCAAAGCAGTTGCTGAAATCAGGGGGCTAAAGATTAAAGGATTCTTGGCTTGGATCATCTGGATTTTTGTTCATATTTATTACATTACCGGATTTAACAACCGGATTTTAGTTGTAGTGCAATGGGCAATGTCTTATCTGTCCTACCGCAGAGGTGCTCGTTTGATTTATTGACGAAAAAAAGAAAGAAACCCAAAATGATAATTAATAATGATGCCCATGTAAAAAGTCCTTTTTACATGGATTAAGGAATTTAGGGATTAAGGAATTGCGAATTATTTAAAGACATTATGAATGCGTAAAATTGAATAATTCAGCAAGCTTTGACTTTTTACGAAACCATCAATAATTAACAATTAATTATTAATTATCTCCCCCCATCTCTGTGCCTTTGTGCCTTAGTGGCTGAACTGTTACGAACAGATCAATATTTTATATGTTGCGGCTCTGTTGAGAGCGGGGCATAATTCGACCTTTGGGTTTCATCCACTTGCAAAAAGCGACTTAATATCAATCAATTCAATTCAATACCATGCTGAAACTTATCCATTAAATTCCCTTGATTTCAGCGAGTTGAAAAATTTCCAAAGCTTTTAATATAATATTATCTTGACAACATATTATATCGTTCTTATTCTATAGTAAATTAATATAGATTGTAACAGTATATAAACATGGGTTATAAATTATGAGGGGGCAGCAAATGAAATTTGTGGAAAATTTTTCAGCAGATGATACATTAGATCTAGTATGTCGCATGTGTCCACTTCATCTCCTTGAACCTGGTGAAAAACTCAAATGTCTGAAAACAGGACAGGTCTTAGAGGTTTTGACCGACTATGACGGGGCGCTGGAGGATATCCCTGAATGGTGTGAAAAGTGCGGCCAGGAATTTATGGGTATGGAAGAGGAAGAAGACTATTACAAATTATACATACGCAAAACAAAATAGGAGTGTATTATGGATAGTGTTTATATGGATCATGCATCGGCGACACCCGTGAGAGCGCCGGTTATTGAAGCTATGATGCCTTATTTTGACCAACATTTTGGCAACCCATCTACTGTTTATGACATTGGTTCAAATATAAAGAATGTCATAGAAGAGCAAAGAGAAAAGGTAGCCAAACTGATCGGTTCCAAAACGGAGCAAATCATATTCACCTCATCGGGTGCTGAAGCAAACAACCTTGCAATTAAGGGCTCAGTTTTTGCCAGGCAGAAAAAAGGAACTCACATTATTATTTCTGCCGTTGAACATCATTCTGTCCTTAATTCCGCGAGATTTTTTGAACGTATGGATTTTGAGGTTACTTTACTTCCTGTTGATGAATACGGATTGGTAGCCCCGGAACGTCTGCTTGATGCCATCAGACCTGAGACAGTTCTTGTGTCAATCATGCACGGAAACAATGAGATTGGTACAATCGAACCAATCTCAGAACTTTCCACAATCTGTAAGGAAAAAGGCGTTCTTTTTCATACGGATGCTGTTGCAACAGTCGGCAATATCCCGGTCGATGTTAATGAACTGGGTGTGGACATGTTGAGTCTCTCAGGCATCTCGCTTGGCGCGCCCAAAGGGATTGGAGCGCTTTATTTCAGAGAAAAACTGAGACTTATGCCATTAATTCATGGAGGCATCCAGGAACGTGGCAGGAGAGGTGGGACAGAGAACGTCCCGGCTATAGTCGGGCTTGGCAAGGCATCAGAGTTAGCATCAGAAGAATTAACCGATAGAATAAATCATGTGCAAGAATTGAGGGGCATACTTGTAGCAGGTATCCATGAGCGGATTAATAATATAATATATACCGGCCATCCCGAAAAAAGGCTTCCCGGCCATGCAAGCTTTTGCATAGAAGCCATTGAAGGAGAAGCTTTAATCTTCATGCTTAACCAAGAAGGCATTTATGCAAATACTGGCTCTGCTTGTGCTTCAAAGGCTCTTAAGACCTCTCCTGTTCTTGTGGCTATCGGGATACCGCCTGATCTGGCACAAGGATCTATTGTATTTACCCTTAACAGCAGCATTACGTTTGAAGAGGTTGAATATGTGTTGAAGAAACTACCTTTCGCTGTTGAAAAGCTTCGGTCTATCTCTCCTGTTTGGAGGAAAAAGACAGCTGCTTAATGGAGAAATCCTCAAATGAATCTATCAACTAGAAGTCGCTACGGAACCAGAATGATGCTGGACCTTGCACAACACTTTCATGAATGTCCCGTAAAAATAGGAGATATAGCAAAACGTCAGGAAATTTCTGTTAAATATCTTGAACAGCTAGTCATCCCTCTAAAGAAAGCCAATTTCATCAAAAGTATCCGTGGACCAAAAGGGGGACACATGCTGGGAAAGCCACCTGAAAATATTACAATTGGGGAAATCGTAAATGTGCTTGAAGGAGGGATTAATTTTG
>JAUVVL010000174.1 GCA_030604635.1 Desulfobacteraceae bacterium | reverse complement strand
GGCGCAATTAGATCGGCGTTTTCTGATAAAACATGACGATAAGAAGTTAATTTTTAACAGTCTGCATTAATACTTCGAGCATTTCAAGAAAAAATTATTATCAATAAAAATAGTAGAAGAAAATTAAAAATACTTCCCCTTTCCGTTATAGAAAACGGTTAACAAGCGGACACGGGACTTTCTTACATGTATTGAGGGGTCTTTGTGGTCGGCCACAAAGTTGATCAGATGTTGATAAGTGATCTTTTTAACTGATCGGATTCTTTGAGATTTCAGGAAGGCTTTAAATTCATTCAGCCGGATGGTTAAAGCCTGGATGGAACGTACTGAGAAATCTGCCAGTTGGCAATATTCCAAAAACTGGTTTGTATAACGATGAAGCATGTTGGAACCTCCCTTGAATCATGCTTCATCATCAAACGCCTATCATTACAAGGCAAACTGCGCTAACTGCGGGGTTTGTTGGTTATCCGAGAAAAATGAATACCATCAAAGTATATCTTGACACAGACGCAATTAGTAAGCTTGCGAAAAATGACGCATCAGGTGAGGTGCCCTCCCTTATCCGCAAGCAAGGGATTGAACCCATGATCTCAGACTTGACCGTACAGGAGGTCCTGCATTACCAAAATACCTCCCGTCGAGCTCTTATCGGCAAGTTTATAGTAGATTTGATACAGGACGGACCAATCCTCGCCCCAATATCCACCCAAATCCTTTGGGGCTCACTCGATTTTGCTGAAGGCCGAGGCACCTTTCGACCATACAGAACTAAAAAGGAGGATTGGGTCAAACGCCTTCTCCTCAAGCGAAGTAGGTTTTCCACAAAAATTATTGAAGAATTGAACGAAAGAAGGCAACACGAAGATAACACCTGGGACTGCATGCACGCCGAAGGTCGACCAGTCCTTCAAGAAATGATTTCACAGGCTGGCGGAGTTCGACCAACGATACACGACTGGCTCGGTCTAATGGATAGTAACGTTATAAGGAGCCTTATTGTCGGAAACGTTGCCCCTGAAGCACTTCCAAAAATTCGTGGAAACGAGGCACGATTTCTCGAATGGAACCCTGTGCTATGCTGCTTCGCCGAACAGCTCCTTTTAGCCATCTATCGTCACGCGATAGAGCCCCCAAAGGTTGCTTCCAAAAAGGGGCCGAAGTTTCCAGATTACTCCCACGGAGCCTTTGCAGGACTGGTTGATGTCTTCGTGACTGACGATAAGCGTTTTTCTAGGGCCCTCAAGCAACATGTGGAGCTATTCCCAAAATGGAGGTATTTTGTCTGTACACAAACTGAACTTATCCGGGTTTTGGACTCTGGGCAGGGCTTCGGAAATGCGGTTGTTCAAAAGAACATACTACCTCTACCATCGCGAAGCTAGCGGGTACATTCTGACTTGTACGGATAACATCTCACTGAACACGACGGGCTATAAATGCGCCGTTTCGACCTTTTGTGATTTACTACAATTATCTCTCTTAATGTTCCTACAGAGGTATTCCCCGCCAGCATGTTAGTTCAGCGTTGGGGTGCGACACGAAGTCGCATAGTTGAGTGTATTCAAAGTGTTATAGTAATACCCGGCATGTTCCTGCCGGTCCCTACGTGGGCGTGCTACCGTTGCGCTGATGACGGGGTGCGAAGCCCCACGGACAATGTACCGAATCGGGTTCAAATGGTGACAAGCGAACCCCTCGGGGAATCCTTCCCCGTTAAGGGCTAGGGACGGGTGATATGGTGAAACTAATTGAATGTCCGTAAGCGTCGTCAATGAGCACAGACCTACGGGGATTAAGATATGCCAGGGGCATATGAAGGTCGAAGGCCGCTACCCAGTGTTAGCGGATGTGGTCAGGTTGCAGGTCTCCTAACTGCCTGCACGGAACCGTTGAACCACCGGTGTAGAGGGCACACCTAAGTCATCCAGAGGATCAACTATGTGGAACGTGGGAACCCTGTCCCGTCGCCCTTTGGGCAGGCTAACCGTAAGGCATGCTGTTGGCGGGCTGGAATAGGATGCTGAAAGAAGCGAATGCCCGGCTGTAATGGCTGGGATATCCCACTATGTTTGGGACTCCGTAAGGAGGCTGACGTTCAGCGGGTCTCTGTTCGCGTGAAATCGGATTGAATCAGATGAAAGCGGAGAAAGCAAAGGACGTCTTCGGATGGTGCGCTCCGCATGCCGTAGGCAATTCTGACGATCAGGGATGTAACGTGAAGTAAATTATCAATTTACGGGAATCCCAACAAGGGAGACCTTATCGGAGGCTTGAGCCGTGTGAGGGGAAACTCTCAAGCACGGTTCTTAGGGGGCTTGGGGCTGGTAACAGCCCCCGGCTACCCGACTGTTCAAAATCAGAGGCAAAAAAGGCTTGTTGCTATTTTTCTGAAATGTGCTTAGGATACTAAAAATTGAAAAAATTAATGATTAAAAAAGATAATTGACATGAAATCTTTACAGGAAGATCTCCAGACACCCAAGCAAAACTTAGATGAATTTGCAGATGTTACCAAGAGAGTTTTGGACTATCTGCCAAATATTGTTTCAGAAAGAGTTGAAGCAAGAGATTACACGATATTGTCTTCCGTAGTAGCTGGCACAACAAAATTCGCCAGACCGGTTAATAACAATTTGTTTATTAGTAAATGTGGAGAATTTGAAAAAAATTACAAATTATTCCTTACTGCTCTCAGGAAAATTAAAAATAGAAAAAAGATACCAAGAAAAGATTATTCAACAATAGATACTGTAGTATATACCATTCAACAATCTTTAGGGGTTGGCATGGATTTTCTATGCAATCCCAACAGCGCCAGGAAACACGTTGGCAATAGATTTGAAGAATTAATTCGTAATATTGTTTCTCTAGCAGGAATTACAAATGATAAAGTTGTATTCAAAATTCCTTATCCATCAGAGGAAGGTGAAAAATTATATTCCTGCGAAACAGATATAATTCTGTCTCCTCATGAAAAAGTAAAATCGAATCTGAAAACCATAAACGAGAATGAAATTGTAATCTCTTTGAAAACAACATCAAAGGACAGGATGGGGAAAATATTTCTTGATAAACTTCTTATGCAGAAATTCGCTGAGCATCCTGTAAAAGTGGTTGGAATATTTCTGAATGATGTTCAGAGGAAAGAAACAGAAAAAATTAGTTATACTTTTGTCTCCGGTTTGTTTATGGTATATACAAAATTTTTAACCCGGCTTGAAGGTGTATATTTTGTTGATCCTCCCCCAATCACCAAAGGCGTTCCTTACAATGAACACATTTCTCCATTTTCAAAATTTATTGCCGATGATGTTTGGAAGTTGTTAGCCTCTTAATTTTATTCTTCTTTCAAACACCTCTGCTTCTTCTTTATTGTTAGCTATTCTGTCAATATGTTGCCTGTCCTGTAATCTTCGTTTTATAATGGCGCAATAATTGATATCTGTCTCAGTCCCAATCCATTTACGATTAAAAGCTTCCGCAACTGCATATGTTGTTCCTGAACCCCCAAAAGGGTCAACGACCAATCCGCTTGGGTTTGATGAAGCGAGAATACATTTCCTAACCAACTCAATAGGTTTCTGCGTTGGGTGCTTTTCTCTTTCCCATGAATTATTTGTCAAGGTAGGTATTTCAAAAACATCTTTTGGTTTAGCTCCTTTTGGGTGCGGTGTCCAAACATAGTTTTTACCATTTCCATATTGTGAGGTTTTTGCTTGGGGATGCTTAGGGTATTTCAATGTATGAGCGTTGTATGGGACTCGTACTTCATCTATATTAAATATAATTTTTTTACTTTTCCTGAAGTGGAGCAAACTCTCATGGGAACGCCCCCAATCATTACCTAAGTTCGCCTTATTACGATAATACCAAACCAGCCATTTGCACCCTTTAAAAAGGCTACTCGCAGCCCATTTCAAATCAGCTAATATTTCAGAAAAACCGCAAATATATAGGCTTCCCTTTGGTTCAAGGATTCTATGCGCTTCTCTTATCCACTCCAAGCTCCAATCTACATACTCTTTTTGAGATTCAAAAGAATCCCATTCTGCCTTTTTAATATTGTAGGGGGGGTCGGCAAATATAAGTTGTACAGATGAAGTTTCTATTGTTTTTAAGAAATTGATAACATCTTCATTGAATAATTTGCCTAAATTTGTTTCGAAAAAAGGCTCAGTTTTATATTGTAACTTATTGGCATAATCTGTTAAATATAGTTGTTGAAGCTCCTTGACGACAGATTCAATCTGTTCATCGCTATAAACTCGGTAGTTATTTATTGGGTGCCTTTGGGAAGGAAATTTGCCGGTTTTATCCCATCTTCTTAAGGTTTCAGCACTAACGCCAATTTTTTTCGCAGCTTGGCCAACTGTTATGTATTTTTCCATCGCAATAATCCAAAGTCTAAAGGATTAGTAACATTAAACAACATTAAACATACAAACCTTATACAAAACCTTGACTTTAGGTGTCAAACATTTTTTTAAGTATTATTCATATTAATTTTAAATATGATATATTCTATTGATATTATTATTTAAGCACCGAACAAGGCGTTTCACTTGACCGCAACAGCCGTGGCTTATATAGTTTTGTTCCGAGGAATATACCCGGAATATTTCCTAATATTTTTCCTTTTGCGGCAAGTGAACTTGGTTATGTGAGAAAAAGGAGGAACCGAAAATCAATCAATGGGCCGGTAAAACCCTGGGCGGGTTTTCCAGGATCCACGAGTCCGATATAAAAAGACTGGCTGCCTGGCAAAAAGACCGGGTCGCATGTTTAATGTGCATGGAGGCCGATCCCATGACCTGTCACAGGCATATTGAAATCGCAAAGCGCCTCAAAAAATGCGGCGTTTCGGTCAGTCATATTGACACCTAACCCAAATTTCTCATGAATCTTTATTGACCCGCAGCCGTCATTAACCTATATTAATACAATATAGAAAATTCGAATTACCTTACTTCAGAACCTTGCAAAGCCGATTTATTCGGAGAAACCACAAAATATCAGGAGGCGAGACCTTTGAAAAATGCTCAATTTTGTTCAAGTTCAAGGAAGGCGAAAATTTTAACCACAGGAATATATGTAGTATTTTGAGGATTAAAATTTGAGCCTGACACAGAAATTGGGCAAAAGGGGGCGTTTTGCGAAGGTCTCTCTTAATGGAAAGGACACCTATATGAAATTAGCAGTCAGCGGCAAAGGCGGGGTGGGCAAAACAACATTTTCCGCCCTTTTGATACGGACCTTGAATGCGCAGGGAAAGCATGTACTTGCAATCGACGCTGACCCGGATGCCAATCTTGCGGCAGCAATCGGCATTCCCGACGCTGATAAAATAACACCTATTGCCGAGATGAAAGAGCTTATTTTTGAGAGAACAGAAGCAAAACCAGGATCCATTGGTGGGTTTTTCAAACTTAATCCCAGAGTGGATGATCTTCCTGATGCACTCTCGGCAAAACTCGATAACATCAAGCTTATGCGGCTCGGCGGTGTTCAAAAGGGTGGATCAGGATGTATATGTCCTGAAAGCACCCTTTTAAGAGCGCTGATAACTCATATTGTCCTGTCGCGGGATGAAGTAGTGGTAATGGATATGGAAGCCGGAATCGAACATCTGGGCAGAGCAACAGCCTCTGCGGTAGACAAACTTATTGTGGTTGTGGAACCCGGACGTCGCAGCATTGATACCGCAGGTCACATTAACAAGCTTGCATCTGAGATCGGCTTAAAAAATATTGCCCTGCTCGGCAACAAGATCCGCAGTATAAAAGATGAAGAATTTTTACAAAAGCACCTGAAAGATTTTGAATTCCTCGGTTTTATCCCGTATGATGAAGCTTTAATAGAGGCTGATTTAGCCGGTGTTTCACCTTTTGATGTGGATTCAACAGCAAAAAAAAATGTCAACGAAATGATCTCCAAACTCTAAACGTTATTCATATTCCTAACCAATACATGGAAGATGTGGCTCCTTCGGAACAGCTATCACTTAGACAATATGTACGAAAATTCTAAGCACGAAATTCGCGCGAAGCATCCCGACGGGCGCTCTTATTTGCACGATTTTTCAAATCTGACAAAGTAGAAATAAACATCGACAAAAAAATGTCGATATTACTTCGATAAGTGCCTAATGAAATCACGAAGACGGTATCAGGTTAGAACCAGGGGCAAATCTATCCGCCCATCGAGAATCCCCAAGATAAAACCCGGTGCCGATGCCGGGCTGAAAAAGGTTTTTGCCTACATAGGAGTACCGGATAAAACACCGTTTAAACCCGATCTTTTCCAGCTTGAAGCGCTCTCGGCAATCGAACGGTCAGATTGCCTTGTCACTGCCCCGACCGGCGCCGGGAAGACCTGGGTAGCGCAGCAGGCAATAGCCCGGATTTATGAAAAGGGTGGAAAATCATGGTATGCTTCCCCTTTAAAGGCTTTGAGCAATGCAAAGTACGGTGAATTTTCAGAAATCTTCGGGGCGGAAAACGTCGGCATTTTAACCGGTGACAGAAAAGAAAACCCTGATGCACCAATTATTGTCGGGACGACCGAAATTCTCCGCAATCAGCTTTACGATGCCATGCATCAGGGGATATCCCTTTCCGCCGGTCTTGCTATCCTTGACGAAGCACATTTTTTAGGAGATGAAGACAGGGGCGTCGTCTGGGAAGAAATAATGATATATCTTCCCTCCAGGATACCGCTTCTTTTGCTCTCGGCCACCATAGGAAATGCAGATCTTATTGCCGAATGGCTTTCGTCAATCCGCTCAAAAAAATGTATCGTCGTGGAAGAAACAAAAAGACCGGTGCCGCTCTATCCTCTTTTTTTCCACCCTTCGGGAACCCTTTTTCCCCTTACAGCCCCGGGCGGTCCAAGAAAAAGCAGACTCCACAAAAAGGTCGCTGCTTATGTTAACACCGATCGCCCTCCTCTCCTTTCCACTCCACGCAAGCTGCCGCCATTTGGGGAGATCATGCGCGTTTTAAATAAATATCATCTCCTCCCGGCTATATTTTTTCTTAAATCCCGAGCTGACTGTGACCATGCGCTTGATCTGTGTGCAGACAACCTGACACATGATAATAATAAGAAAGCCAGACTCAGCCGAAGAATCGAAGAACTTGTAGCCCAAAGCCCTCATATTGCAAGGCACCGCCAGTTGTGGCATCTTGAACACCTGGCCGTGGGTTCTCATCACAGCGGACAGCTGCCGGCATGGAGGCTGGTGCTGGAAACACTTATGACAGAAGGGCTTCTTTGTGCCGTCTTTGCAACCTCCACGGTTTCAGCCGGGGTAAACTTTCCAGCACGAACAATCGCTCTTCTCAATTCAGACAAGTTCAACGGCAGGGAATTTCTACCGTTAAACCCCACCGAATTTCACCAGATGACCGGCCGGGCAGGACGGAGAGGAATGGACCATATCGGATTTGCAGTAGCAGTTCCGGGAAAATTCATGGACATAAGGTTAACTGCAAAGCTAATGACATCGCCTCCCACTGACGTAAACAGCCAGATCAAGATCAACTTCTCCATGGTCCTTAACCTGCTCCTGTCCCACACTCCCGGCCAGATAGAGGATCTTCTTAAAAAGTCTTTTGCAACATACATGATCATAAAAGCGAGAAAAAAAAGGACGGCCCGGAAACATCTCAGAAATGAACACAAGCACCTGTGGCAAGATTTTTTGCATCATCTCGACTTTCTGGAAGAAACAGGTTATGTAACGGAAAGCGGAGCGCTGACAGACGACGGGGTTTGGGCATCAAGGCTGAGAGTCGATCAGCCGCTCATGATAGCTAAAGGTTTCAGGCTCAAAGTTTTTCCTGAGTCCGATCCTGCGCTCCTTGCCGCCATAATAGCATTATTTGTAAATGAGCGTGAATCGGATGACAGCATTGATAAGGCATTTAAGCCTAAAACGCTTTTAAAAACCTTTTTCAATGTAAAAAAGAGTCTGTTACCATTTGCGACACTTATGACAGATCGAGGTTTTGACGTCAGACCCCTGTTTTTGCGGCCGGCTGTCACAATTTACGCCTGGGCTACCGGTCAGCCGTGGGAAAAGATTCTTTCCATAGCCGAAATTGAGGAAGGAGACCTTGCCATGCTGATCCTCCGGACCGCAGACAATCTGAGACATATAAGAACACTTACGCAAGTCTTTCCTGAAGCTGCCGAAACGGCAGCAGCGTCTATCGACCTTATCATGAGATATCCTGTGACAATGGATTATGATATGTAAAGAATCCTGGCCCATAGGACCAGGCTTTGGTTTGCCCCTGAAAGGGGCTATTTATCACAGAATCGATAAGTGTGAAGTGACTAACCTGTCGAGAGCTTGTCGAGAGCCTCAAAGCCGAACGG
>JAUVVL010000091.1 GCA_030604635.1 Desulfobacteraceae bacterium | reverse complement strand
ATCTGATAAAAATTGCCAAAATACCTTAACTTTAGCTCACTTTAGACACTTCACACTTTTTCAGTAGTTATCACCACAACGCTTTGTAAAGAAAAATCATGTCGGCTGGGTTTTGAACTTCTTAGTATAAAGGATATCATTATGAAATATGCATTGTTTTTGGGCTGTAACATACCTGCCCGGGTTGAACAGTATGATGCCTCCGTCAGGGCGGTATTAAGGCAACTGGACGTGCAACTGACAGATATCCGTGAATTCAACTGCTGCGGGTATCCCATGCGAAATTCGGACCAGAAGTCGTTTCTTTTTTCTTCTGCCGTAAATTTGGCTCTGGCTGAAAAAGCGGGACTCGACATCATGGTCCTGTGCAAATGTTGCTTCGGCAGTCTTAAGGAAGCAGAGCATATCCTGAAGGAAGAAGGGGATCTACAGGAGGAAGTCAACAGATTGCTAGCTCAAAGAGGCCTGAATTACGCCGGCAAAACCCAGATCAAGCATTTCCTTTCTGTCCTGTATCATGACGTGGGCCTGGACACCTTAAAAAGCAAAATGACCAGGCAATACAAAGATTTTAATATTGCGACCCATTACGGTTGCCATGCCCTGCGGCCGAGCAAGGTCACCCAGTTTGACGATCCAGTAGCCCCCACACTGTTTGATAAGCTGGTAGAGGTGACGGGCGCCAAAAGTGTCGAATGGACCAGCAAGCTGGAATGCTGTGGGGCTCCCGTACTAGGCGTCAATGATGATCTTTCCATGAGCTTGACAAAAAGAAAGCTGGCAGACGGAAAAAAAGCCGGTGCTGAATATCTGTGTTCAGCCTGTCCGTACTGTCATCTGCAATTTGATACGGTCCAGAAAATGATGGTCTCCCAAAACGGGAACGACCCGCTTGCCTCTGTTCTTTACCCGCAACTGCTCGGGCTGAGTATGGGCATTGACGAAAAGACTTTGGGAATCGGGATGAATCAGCTCGATATCAGTGGTGTCACATCTTTTTTTGATTCAGGAGTAGAAAATGCAAAATGATAAAGTAGGTGCCGTAATGGTGGTTGGCGGCGGAATCACCGGAATGCAGGCTGCATTGGATCTGGCCGATACCGGTTTTTATGTCTACCTGGTTGAAAAGTCCGGGTCCATCGGTGGGATGATGTCGCAGCTTGACAAGACCTTTCCCACAAATGACTGTGCCATGTGAATTATCGCTCCCAAACTGGTCGAGGTCGGCCGGCACATCAATATCGAATTACTTACCCTCTCGGAAGTTGAGAGCATTTCCGGCAAGGAGGGAAATTTCAAGGTAAAAGTCAGAAAGCACGCGCGCAGTATTGATATGGATCTTTGTACCGGGTGTGGTTCTTGTATCGAAAACTGCCCGGTCGTGCTTGAAGCTCAAGCATCTAATTCTTCTGGATAACCTCCAGACAGAATGTTTTCCTTGAAGGTAGTAATTCATTATCCTTACATAAAATCGCGAAGCGATTTTATAACTAGGGAAAAGGCTGAATATCCATGGAGCATACAGTAGAGATTGATTGGCAAAAGATAGATGAGATAATCGAAAAATATAACAGCAACCGCGAAGCGTTGTTAATGGTTATGCAAGATATCAGCGACATCTATAATTATGTACCTCCGGACGTGGTTCCTGTTTTGGTTTATAAGTTAGGGTTACGGGAGAGTTTGGTTTATAGTGTAGCCACCTTTTATAAAACCATCAGTTTAGAACCTCGAGGGAAATATATTGTTCATGTCTGTACGGGTACTGCCTGCCATGTTCGCGGTGCAGATAGGATTATGGATGCGCTGGCAGAGCGCCTGGATATAAAGGAAGGTCAAACGACCGACGACCTTCTGTTCACCCTGGAGGGTGTACGATGCATCGGGTGTTGCGCATCAGGACCTGTTATTACGGTGAATAAGGAAACCCACGGTGGCCTCGACCGTACCAGTGCGGTGAAAACTGTTGAATTATACAACCAACATGTCTCTTAACGGGATGGCGTAATGGAGGCTATACCAGACCATGGTAAAATTAGAGAATAGAGAAGCGCTGAGAGAACTGAGAGATTCACTCCAAGCCAAGTTTCAAAAGAGTAAAAAGAAATTAATTTCACTATGCGCGGGTTCGGGCTGCGGTGCCTATGGAACAGCAAAAGTATATAAAACACTGATGGCGGAGCTGGCGGAGCAAGATTTACAAGACGAGGTGGAGGTAAAGCTTTCGGGGTGTCACGGTTTTTGTGAAAAAGGGCCAATCATGGTCATTCACCCTGAAGGTATTTTCTACCCCCAGATAAAAGAGGAACATATCCCAGATATCGTTGAACAGACGATAAAGAACGGGGAATTGGTTAAATCGCTGATTTTCAAAGACCCTGCTACGAAAAAGAAATTCACCCATGAAAAGGATGTCCCTTTTTATAAACTCCAAGAGAGAATCATTTTCGGGAACAATGGTATCATTGATCCCACCAGCATAGAAGATTACCTGTCGGTGGGCGGTCATGCGGCTTTGGAAAAAGCCCTTTTTGATATGGCGCCGGAAGAGATTATTGATGAGGTGAAAAAATCGGGATTAAGGGGCCGCGGCGGCGGCGGGTTTCCTACAGGGGTCAAATGGGCCACCTGCCGGAAACAAAAGGGCGAACGATATGCCATCTGCAATGCAGACGAGGGAGACCCGGGTGCTTATATGGACCGAAGTCTTTTAGAAGGTAACCCTCATAGTGTTCTGGAGGGTATGATTATCGGCGCTTTTGCCATCGGTTCTAATGAAGGATATGTTTATGTGCGCCACGAATATCCACTGGCGGTAAAAAATTTTTCAAAGGCATTGGAGTCGGCCAGAGAACTGGGTCTTCTGGGTAAAAATATTCTCGGCACCGGGTTTGATTTTGACATTTTTATCAGCCGCGGCGGCGGTGCTTTTGTTTGCGGGGAATCCACTGCCCTGATGGCATCTCTTGAAGGCAACCCCGGACGACCGCGCGCTAAATATATTCATTCGGTGGAGAAGGGTTTTCGACAAAACCCATCCATGCTCAATAATGTTGAAACATGGGCCAATATACCGATGATTATCAATAATGGCGCAGATTGGTATTCATCCATAGGGACCGAGAGGAGCAAGGGAACCAAAATATTTTCCCTTGTAGGAAAGGTGATGAATACGGGACTTGTAGAGGTTCCCATGGGAACCTCTTTACGGACCATAATTTATGACATCGGTGGCGGAATTTTAAAAAAGAAAAAATTTAAAGCGGTTCAAACCGGTGGTCCGTCAGGTGGATGTATTCCGGAGCAGTTTTTGGATTTGGGCATCGATTTTGATGAGCTAACTAAAGTGGGCTCCATGATGGGATCTGGCGGCATGATTGTGATGGACCAAGACACCTGCATGGTGGATATATCCCGCTATTTTGTTGAATTTCTGAAAGATGAATCCTGTGGTCAGTGTAATCCCTGCCGGGAGGGGATCAAGCGAATGCTGGAGATTTTAACCGATATTTGCGAGGGTCACGGCAAGGGCGGCGATATCGAACTTCTGGAAGAACTGGGAGACATGATCCAGAAGTTTTCTCTGTGCGGCCTGGGAACCACGGCCCCCAATCCGGTGCTGTCCACTATTCTCTATTTCCGCGATGAATACGAGGCCCACATAAAGGATAAAAAATGCCCGGCAGGTGTCTGCAAGCCGCTGTTCTATTATGAGATTGATGAAGAAGCCTGCAATGGCTGTACCCTGTGTGCTAAAAGATGTCCGGAAGAGGCCATCACTGGCGAAAAGAAAGAGCCTCATCAATTGGATCAGGAGAAATGTAACAAGTGCAGCATTTGTTACGATGCCTGCAAATTTAATGCTGTTGTCATTAAATAGCAACAGATGAAAATATTATAGAACATGAGAAGGTTAACCCAATGATCAGTTTCAAACTCAATGGTCAAACAGTCCAGGGGGAAGAAGGGCAATATATCCTTCAGGTTGCTGAAAAATACGGGGTTGAAATTCCAACTCTTTGTCATCACAAAGCCTTAGAGCCGGCCGGTATGTGCCGTTTGTGCACTGTTATAGTTTCTAAAGGGAACTGGTCGAGATTTGTGACCGCCTGCAACTATCCCATCTGGGAAGGTATGGAGGTCAAGACAGACACCGAGGAAGTACACAAAGGTCGCAAACTGATTGTGGAATTATTGCTTGCCCGTTGTCCGGATGTTCCTATTATTAAGGAACTGGCAGCGGAATATGGTATCGTGGAGCCGCGTTTTGCAAAAGAAGACGATACTTGTATTCTTTGCGGGCTCTGCACCCGGATTTGTGAAAGAATGGGCAACAGTGCTATCACGCTGACCGGACGCGGATTGGATTTGCAAGTTGACACACCCTTCCATATTCAAACCGATGCCTGTATTGCCTGCGGGGCATGCGCTACGGTTTGCCCAACCGGGCATATTACCCATGAAAAGATTCAGGCCGAAGTTTCAAAGCATGCAATAAAATCGATCCCCTCTGAATACGATATGGGCCTTGCAGGACGCAAACCGATCTATGTGCCATATGCCCAGGCGGTTCCCAACACGCCGATTATTGACCGCGCCAAGTGCGTTCATTACAAAACCGGAGGCTGTAAAATCTGTGCCGATTTTTGTTTGGTAAATGCCATTGACCATATGCAAGAGGATGAAATTATCGAGCTCGACGTTGGATCTATCATCATTGCCCCCGGCACCCAGGCCTTTGACCCCGCTGTTCATGATACCTACGGCTATAAGAAACACCCCAATATTGTGACGAGCCTGGAATTCGAGAGGATTCTCTCGGCTTCCGGCCCCTATGGCGGTCACCTGGTTCGCCCCTCAGATCATAAAGAGCCCGAAAAAATTGCCTGGCTGCAATGCATCGGATCCCGGGACGAACACCTTGGCGCCCAGGGTTATTGCTCCGGAGTTTGCTGTACCTACGCCATCAAAGAAGCCATGCTGGCAAAAGACCACGCCGGCGGGGACCTGGATACGGCCATTTTTTATATTGATATCCGCACATATGGAAAAGACTTTGAAAGATACTATAACCGAGCAAAGGATGAAATGGGGGTACGTTTCATCAAATCTAAGGTCACCAACGTTACTCCCGTTGATGGCACAGGAAGGCATCTTATCCGATATGTGGACGAGACAGGTAAGAAGGTCGAAGAGAATTTTGATATAGTAGTCCTGTCTGTGGGTCTAATGGCAACTAAGGAAGGAACAGAACTGGCTCAAAGATTAGGAGTTGAACTGGATCATTACAACTTTGCCAGCACCAGCAGTTTTGCTCCGGTTGAAAGTTCAAAGCCGGGTATTTATGTCTGCGGTGCCTTTGAGGCGCCCAAGGATATTCCGGCTTCGGTTGTCGATTCCAGCGCTGCAGCCGGTGTGGTGGGAAGCAGATTAGCCGAAGCCCGGTGGAGTCTCACAAAAACAAAACATATTCCTGAAGAGATTGATGTCCGCGGTGAACCTCCCAGGATCGGAGTTTTTGTATGCCGCTGCGGTACTAATATCGCGGGCGTCGTCGATGTCCCTGCTGTAGTGGAGTTTGCCAAAAACCTGGCCGGGGTTGCCTATGCGGAAGAAAATATGTTCAGTTGCTCCCAGGACACCCAGGAGAAAATGACCGAGGTCATCAAAGAGCATAAACTGAACCGGGTGGTTGTGGCCGCCTGTACCCCCAAAACGCATGAACCCCTCTTTCAGGAGACCTTAATCAACGCCGGCGTTAATAAATATCTGTTCGAGATGGCCAATATCCGAAACCAGTGCTCCTGGGTCCATAAAAACGACCCTGATGAAGCCACGGAAAAGTCCAAAGATATGCTCAGAATGGCCGTATCCAAGGCGACCCTGCTTGAGCCTTTGAAAGAATCGACCATGCCGATCACCCACACGGCCCTTGTGATCGGAGGCGGCGTTGCCGGTATGGCAGCGGCCAAAAACATGTCAGGCCAAGGATATCGGACCTATCTGATCGAAAAGACCGGCACCCTTGGCGGAAAGGCACGCAATCTCCATGAAACCTGGCGGGGCGAGGATGTTCAAGATCATTTGGCCGGATTGATTGAAGCGGTCCAGTCTGACAATAACATAGAAATATTCTTAAATTCCCAGATCGAACAGGTGGAAGGGTTTGTGGGGAATTTCAAAACGACCATCCAAAACAATGGCAAGAGCAGCGTTCTGGAGCATGGTGTTACTATCATTGCATCCGGCGCTTCAGAACTTAAGCCGGATGAGCATTTGTACGGCCAGGATCCCCGTGTTGTCACCGGGCTGGAACTGCAGCAGCGGTTTATAGAGAATGATCCTGCTTTAGGGCAACTCAAAACGGCTGCATTTGTCCAGTGTGTCGGTTCGCGCATTCCGGATCGGCCTTACTGCTCAAAGGTCTGCTGCACGCAATCCATAAAAAGCGCTTTGAAACTCAAGGAGATTAATCCAGAAATGGACGTTTTTGTTCTTTACAGAGATTTGCGCCCTTATGGATTGCGCGAGGATCTTTACCGAAAGGCACGCTCGGCAGGAATCGTTTTTATCCGTTATAACTCTGATAAAGCATTCAACGTGGCCTTAGAGCAGGAGGATCTCCAGGTAACCTTCACCGACCGGGTGCTCGTCCGCCAGATGGATATTCGGCCCGATTTGTTGATTCTGGCTTCGGCCATTGTTCCCGACGTGGAGAATCCATTGGCGAGATTTTATAAAGTGCCCCAGAATCAGGACGGCTTTTTTGCGGAAGCCCATGTCAAACTCCGGCCCGTTGATTTTGCTACAGACGGTGTCTTCGTATGCGGGCTGGCCCATGCCCCGAAATCCATCGATGAATCCATAACACAGGCACAGGCCGCATCAGTTAGAGCCATAACGATTCTGGCCATGGAGAACATCAAGCTGGGAGGCATTGTCTCCAATATAATCCCCGAGCTGTGTTCCGGCTGTCTGGGATGTATTAATGTCTGTCCCTTTGGCGCCATCACATTTGATGATGAAAAATTTGTGGCCGAAGTGAATCAGGCATTGTGCAAAGGCTGCGGAGCCTGTTCAGCAGCATGCCCATCCGAGGCTCCGGCACTGATGGGATTTGACAACAATCAACTTTACGCCCAGATCAAGAGCGCGTTAAGCGTATAACCTAAAACCTGCATCAATTGTTATCGAAAATGGCTATATATAATTTAAATTCAAATAGTTGCAACTTATTTTCAATAAAAACAGCTTCACCAATATGCGGTCAAATAATTTAAGGAATTCTTTCTTAATTTTCGATAACAATTGACCCTCCGGGATTGCCGAGGATACCGGATCTACTGCGTTATTCACGCCGAGGCGGGACGGTATTACAATACAGCTTCACACCTGATGCCTTGTATCTCCCTGCCCAGTGAAATGCGAAGCCTATTTCACTGGGGCGGCATCCTCGACAATTGCAGAATTTAGGTATAATCCAATTAAAAGGAGACAAAGGTGAAAGAGGATAGTTTTGAGCCAAAGATAATCGCTTTTATGTGTAACTGGTGCGCCTATGGCGCAGCAGATCTGGCAGGTGTGAGCCGCCTGGAGTACCCGCCCAATATTCGGCCCATTCGTGTTATGTGTTCGGCCACAATATCGCCTCATCACATTTTGAGGTCCTTTCAAAGCGGAGCCGACGCGGTCCTTGTGGGCGGGTGACATGTCGGCGACTGCCATTACCTGTATGGTAATTTCATGACAATCAAGCGGATGACGTTTCTACAAGAACTCCTGAATTTTATGGGGTTAGAGGGGCGTTTACACCTGGACTGGATATCCTCTGCCGAGGCCCAGAAGTTTGTCCAGGTGGTTACCGATTTTACCGAAAAAATTAAAGCCTTGGGCCCGACCCTTTTGTCGGGTGAGCTTGACCTGTCCGCTATCGAGAGAGAATGCGAGGCGAAAGTGGAATCCGAAAGCGTAGAGGGAGGATAATATGGAAGAGCAGATGAAAGAGTGGCTCGAACCTTACAGCACCACTGACTATAAAACCAGCACCTTTGAAACTATGCAGGAGCAGGCAAAAGAGTGGCTCGATCAGGGTAAAGTGGATCTTTTTTTAGGGTATAAGATGGTTCAAGGGCATCCTCTGCCCCATTTCTTTAAAAAGGATAATCTGGATGAGGTTGATGATTTGATTTTCGGCCAGGCCCGATATTCCCTTGAGAAGATAGCCACAAAGATAGCTGCCGAACATCCTGAGATGAAAATCGGACTTCTGGTTCGGGATTGCAACCAGCGCGCCTTGAATGTTCTCTATGTATGGAACCAGTTGAATCCTGATAACATGGAAACGATAAACGTTAACTGCTGTCCTTCAAAACTTAAAAAACATGCGGATTGCTCCTATCTTGAGCCGGAAAAGTACGGTTCTTATAAAAAGATGGTGGGCATAGATAATAACATGGAAGTTGAGGCGGCCGAAGAATTCAGCCAGGAGGAGCGGTACAATCGGTGGCTGTATGAATTTCAAAAATGTCTTAAGTGTTACGGGTGCCGGGATATCTGTCCGGTCTGTTTTTGCAAGGAGTGCAGCCTGGAACATCCTGACCTCATCGCCACCGGCAGCATTCCGCCCGAAGTTCCAATTTTTCACCTTGTCAGGGCGGTACATATGGGCGGCCGGTGCATAGACTGCGGCTTGTGTGAAGACGCATGCCCCTCGGATATCCCATTACGGCTGCTCTACAGAAAAGTAAGCGAAACAGTGGAAGACGTGTTTGGTTACAAAACAGGAACCCATACAGATCAGTCACCATTCAATCTCCTGGGTGACGAAGTGACCCTGGAGCCAAAACCGCTCTGACATTATTTGTCCAGTCAAGGTCGGCTGGACAAATAAAAATCTGTGTCAGTCTGCGTGTGTCTGCGGCTATTTTCATATAAATTTAATACATATACCAAGGAGCGACAGGTATGGATTACAAGATGATCCCTTCAGTATGTTCATATTGCGGCACAGGCTGCGGTGTGCTTTTTCAGGTGATGGACGGCAAGCTCACAGGCACCATGCCGATGAAGACACATCCGGTGAATGAAGGAAAGTTGTGCATTAAAGGCTGGAATCTCCATGAGCATGTGGTTAGCGATAAACGTCTGCAAACTCCCCTGTTAAAAAAGGATGGACAATTACAGGAAGCCACATGGGACCAGGCCATACAGACCACCGCCGGCAAGCTCAAGGCGATTATAAAAGATCATGGCCCGGATAGTGTTGGTGTTCTTGCTTCTGCTAAAATTACCAATGAAGAGAATTACCTGGCCCAGAAGTTTGCCAGGGCGGTGATCGGCACCAACAATGTCGACCATTGCGCCCGTCTCTGACATTCCTCAACAGTGGTCGGTCTGGCCGCTGCGTTTGGAAGTGGAGCCATGACAAATTCCATTGCGGAAATTGAAGATGCCGCCTGTATCTTTGTTATCGGTTCCAACACCACGGCATGCCATCCTCTCATCGCCCGGCGAATTTTCAGAGCCAAGGAAAAGGGGGCCAAGCTCGTCGTGGCCGATCCCAGACATATTCAGCTGTCACGATTTGCGGATATTGCTGTAACCCAGCGCCTTGGAAGCGATGTGGCTTTGCTTAACGGCATGATGCATATCATTATCAAGAATGGTTGGCATGATACAGCCTACATAGAGGAGAGAACCGAAGAGTTTGATGGATTCAAAACGGCAATTGACAATTATGCTCCGGATAAAGTTGAGGCCATTACCGGCATCGCACAGGCGGATCTGGAAAAAATGGCCGAGCTTTATGCCACAAATTCCCCGGCTGCATTGCTTTATGCCATGGGGATCACCCAGCATACCACCGGAGTGGATAATGTCAAAAGTTGCTGTAATCTTGCCATGCTTTGTGGAAATGTGGGCGTGAGGAGCGGAGGCGTGAATCCCCTTAGAGGACAGAACAATGTTCAGGGTGCCTGCGATATGGGCGGTCTGCCGAATGTTTTCCCAGCCTATCAGCCGGTAGCTGTTGAAGCCAACAATGAAAAATTTGCCAAAGCTTGGGGAAAGGAGTTGCCTGATCAGATAGGTTACACTATCACCGATATGATTCAGGCCATGATTGACGGTAAATTAAAGGCCCTGTTTGTAATCGGGGAGAATCCGAAAATGAGTGACCCTGATCAAAACCATCTTGAAAAGGCTCTCGAAAAACTTGATCTGCTAATTTGTCAGGATATTTTCCTGACTGAGACCGCAGAAAGAGCTGATGTAGTATTTGCAGCCGCTTCCGTAGCTGAAAAGGATGGCACATTTACCAATACCGAACGTCGCTGCATGAAGGTCAATAAAGCGATTGATCCGGTTGGGGATGCGCTTTCAGATTGGGAAATTATCTCAAAACTTTCGACAGCCATGGGCTATGAAATGAACTATGAAGGCCCTGAAGAAATCTTTAAGGAAATAACCACTGTTACCCCGAGCTATGCCGGTATGACCTATGAAAGACTGGGGCTTGATGGACTCCAGTGGCCTTGTCCGAATACCGAGCATCCGGGAACCCAATTTTTACACAAAGATCAATTTACCAGGGGAAAAGGCCTGTTTCATGCCATCGAGTATCTCGACCCTGCTGAAATGCCGGATGATGAATACCCTTATTTTCTCACCACCGGCCGAATGTTCGCGCATTATCATACCGGTACGATGTCGAGAGTTTCGCCGCATCTTGATATTGAGCAAAAAACCGGATATGTGGAGATTCATCCTGAAGACGCCGATAAATTGGCTGTTATAGACGGTGACACGGTCAATCTTGCAACCCGCAGAGGCGAAATCCAGGTTCCGGCCAGAATCAGCAACCTGGTAAAACCAGGTCTCCTTTTTGTGCCGTTTCATTTTGCGGAAAACGCGGCAAATATTTTAACCAATTCGGCCTTTGACCCAATAGCCAAGATCCCGGAGTATAAGGTTTGTGCGGTGAAAATCGAAAAAGCCGCCTGATCCGTGGGTGTTTGCCAGGTTTTAAAATATGAGGCCTTTGAATCGAGCATTTTTCAAAGGCCTCTGATTTTTTGTTAATAATAGTCTTTCCTTTCAGGAGTTTGACTTAGCCCGAATTACTATAAATTTACAATATAATCACAAATCAATAGGCCCGTAATGATTTGACCCCAATTTTTCCATGTCCACTATAATCACATTCGTACTGTTTATTTTGTCAGTATTGATAGTCTTATTGGGCGCTCATTTTTTGCTATATGTTTCAGTCGTTCACTTTTTTACAATTACCACCGCTACAGTCAAAATATATCTTGCAGCCACTCTGCTTTTTCTTTGTTTTAGCTTTCTTATTTCTGTCATTTTACTTCGCTGGAATGAAAATGTTTTCACCCATTGTTTTTATATAGCCTCGGTCTTTTGGATAGGTCTTCTAATCTATTTGGTTATGGCAACCGGGCTAATTTGGTTTATCTTTGGTGCAAAGAAATTAATAGGGCATTCCGCTAATATGCGTACTATCAGTGTCCTATTCTATGGGTTAGCAGCTCTGGTATCGTTTTACGGCATATGGAATGCATTTCATCCCCACCTAAAAAATATAGAAGTGGAAATAGAAAATCTTCCGCCAGTTTGGAAAAATAAGATTGTAGTCCAGCTTTCAGATGTTCATTTGGGAATTATTCACGGAACTAATTTTTTAAGACGAGTTGTATCACTAGTAAACGCAATCAAACCACATATGATTCTGATTACGGGTGATCTGTTCGACGGTATGGCAGGTGATCTTACCCGCTTTATTGAACCACTCAATAACCTGCAGGCCTCCAGGGGCGTTTTCTACGTTACCGGCAACCATGAAGGATATCTGGGGCTAAAGAAACCTCTATCTATACTTAGGGATACTTATATCAGTGTCCTTGATATGGAAGTGGTTGATGTAGACGGGCTTCAGATCGTGGGTATCAGCTTCCCGGAGTTTGATAAGGAGGATAACGTAAAAAACGTTTTTGAGTCGGGAGGTAATTACAATCCCAGAAAGCCAAGCATCCTCCTGTATCACGCACCCACAAATATCTCCACGTCAAACAATAGCCGTGGCAGCCAGCAATTCAATACCTATTGGTTCCCTGATATTGATATGACTTTTGTGAAACAAAAGGGCATCGATCTTCAACTCTCAGGCCATACACACCAGGGCCAGCTCTTTCCCTTCGGATACCTTACCAAAATGATATACCAAGGTTATGATTATGGACTGCATAAAGACGGTCGATTCAACCTGTACACTACAAGTGGCGTGGGCACATGGGGCCCACCCATGAGAATCGGCAGCTCATCAGAAATTCCGGTTATTAAGTTAAAATAGGGAGTTTGGAGACATCCCTTCAGATTTACAGTTTCAATCGAGGTGTTTTGGTGATATGTATGATTTATGCCAAGAAAGTCGAGAATAGATGCTCCTGGGGCATTGCACCATATTTGACCCCAATGCACTTATCAGAAGCAGCGGCGGCTGGTCTGTAATCAAGTCTCTTCGGCGGGCAAACATTCACTTTAAAAGTGATGAGCGTGTGCTTGGCGATTCTGATTTCGTTGAGAGGGTTTTAAAGGCTGCCGATGAGTCTCTTGAACGCAAATACCAGCT
>JAUVVL010000001.1 GCA_030604635.1 Desulfobacteraceae bacterium | reverse complement strand
TAAAGTGCCTAAAGTTAAGGTATTCTGTCAATTTTAATTATAATTGATCGCGCTGAAAGCGCGTTCCTCAACCCTGGCCCAGACCGATCACCAATACTCTATACTCTAAAAGTCAGGTCTGGAATGATGCATAGCCTATATCAATAAATATGAACGAGTCGCACCAGGGCGGGCTTTAGCTCACTTTAGGCACTTCAAACTTTTAGAATTCAACTTGTACGGGATAGTTGTCTTAATAAAAATACGTAATCGAATTTACGAATTAGAGCACTAAGTTTTCAAGTTTGTATGATAACGTATTGATGAATACATGAACTAAGAAATATGTTAGATATCGTATTATTAGGATTGAATCATAAAACAGCACCGGTGGAACTAAGGGAGAACCTTGCATTCTCGAAAGATGAGACATCCGCTGCCCTAAAAGCTTTTCAAGAATCTCCTGCTATCAGCGAGGCAATCCTTATTTCCACCTGCAACCGTGTAGAAATTCTTATAGCAACCGAGGACAAATCGAACGCCATGGATGCTGTTAAATTGCTTCTTTCCGAATTCAAGAAAATACCTGTTACTGAATTTGAGAATGCTCTATATATCCATGATGGTGATGATGCTGTCCGGCATATCTTCAGGGTTGCATCAAGTCTCGATTCCATGGTGGTGGGAGAGCCCCAGATTCTGGGTCAGATAAAAGATGCTTATCAAACCGCTACCCTAAAAAAGACATCCGGTGTTCTCCTGAATAAATTATTTCATCGAACCTTTTTCGTGGCAAAACGCGTTCGAAGTGAAACAGGAATTGGAGATCATGCTGTATCCATAAGTTATGCGGCCATTGAACTGGGACGGAAAATATTCGGCACCCTTGAAGGGAAAAAGGTGCTCCTTATCGGAGCCGGTGAAATGGCCGAACTTGCAGTGGAACACCTGACTCGAAACAGGACCGGAGATATTTTTGTTGCCAACAGGACATTTGAACGGGGTGTTAAGCTTGCCAACAAATTCAAGGGCAAAGCTGTCCGGTTTGAAGAGATTACAGACTGCTTACAACGCGTGGACATTATCATCAGCTCAACAGGTTCGCCAGATTATGTCGTCACCCGCGATCAGGTCAAGGGTATCATGCGCAGCCGGCGAAATCGTCCCCTTTTCTTTATCGATATCGCCGTTCCCCGCGATATTGACCCGGAAATAAACCGGCTCAACAATTCATATATTTATGATATTGATGATTTAAAAGGAGTTATTGATAACAACATTAAAAGTCGCAACCAGGAAGCGATCAAAGGGGAAAGAATAGTTGACGAAGCGGTCATCCATTTCCGACAGTGGTATGATAACATGGATGTGGTGCCGACCATCGTTGCGTTGAGGGACAAAATGGATAACATTGCAAGATCTGAGGTCAAAAAAACACTGCAAACTTTAAACCACCTGTCAGATGATGATTGTCAGGCCATTAACAGGATGACAAACGCAATGATAAATAAAATCTTGCATGACCCTACCCTTTTGTTAAAAAGAAATAGCTCCCATGGAGACAAATCTGTTTATCTCGATATAACCCGAAAACTTTTTAAACTTGATGAGTAGACGGAGGGCCAATTTGAAAAAAACAGCATTCCTTTTTCCCGGCCAGGGTTCACAGGCCGTCGGTATGGGCCTTGACTTTTATCAGGAATACGACATAGTCAGAGAACTTTTTGATATGGTAGATGAAATTGCCAGAATAAACATATCGCAACTCTGCTTTAAAGGTCCCTTCGACGATCTCACCGAAACGATTAATCTTCAACCTGCCATAACCGCGGTAAATCTTGCCTGCCTCGCTGCAATCGAAAAAGAGAATATTAAACCCGACATTTCTGCGGGTCATAGTCTCGGTGAATACAGCACAATGTGTGCATCAGGAATTGTTTCAAAGGAAGATACTTTCAGACTCGTCTTTAAAAGGGGTGAACTGATGCACCGGGAATCGACCAAGCATAAAGGGGCCATGCATGCGGTTATTGGTCTCGACATAAATGCTGTTGAGGAACTTGTTGCCGGGGTTCAAAAGGACGGCATTGTTGCCGTTGCAAATCACAACACCGAACAGCAGATAGTTGTAACCGGCGCGCCGGGCCCGGTTAAAAAAGTTTCTTCTCTGGCTTCCTCCCAGGGCGCAAAAGCCATACCACTGAAAGTAAGCGGCGCATGGCATAGTGAGTTGATAAAAGGAGCCCAAGAAGAGTTTAAAGATTATCTCGACGCTGTTCGTTTTAATACGCCGGTAAGACCCATGGTTTTTAATGTCACGGCTGACTTTGCCAAGGATACCGATGAAATCAAATCGATCATGGCCCGGCAGTTTTGCAGCCCTGTAAGGTGGTATGACTCAATGTGCAAGCTTATGGCGGAAAACGTGGAAATATTTGTCGAGGTCGGTCCGGGCAAGGTTCTTACCGGTTTATTAAAAAAGATTTTACCAAAAGATTATCCTTGTAAAACATATAACCTCAACAATATGAAGAGCCTGGAGCGATTCTTTAAAGAAACAACTTGATCTTTTTTATCACTTAAAACCTGCATAAACAATAATCCCCAAAATGCTCACCCAGGTGAGCAAAATAGACTTTTTACGAATCAATAAATCTATCCCGCATTTCTCACGAGCCCGAGCGGTGCAGGAACAAGGCATTTCAGCCCGAAGACGTAGTATACTCTACTTCAAGGGCTGAATAACGCAGACGCCGAAGGAGTCATGCCGAAGGCACTGCGCCGCTCTGGCTCGCCTTTGGTGAAAAATTTATCTAAAAAAAGATAAATATCAGAGTGATTAATCAAATAATCCGTCTATGCCAATTTAAGTGATTAATATCTTTATATTTACTAACAAAAATAAAGGCCAGATAAATTCTTCATGAGAAATGCGGGATAGAAGGAGTTATGCTACTTTTATAGCTCTTCGGGTTCCGCCCAAACAATATGCCTTTTGTTGACAAACATTGTCCTACCGAAGCTATCTTCGCAAGAAACATCAACCATTATAACGAAAAGGTCTTCGCTGCTGGTGAAGATATCAGACACTCTATCTTTTTCAGCGATGTTTACCTTTCCATATATGGTCGATCCATCCGAGGTTCTTATGGTTATTTTTTTGTATTCAGCCTGATAGTTGTCTGCGCTTTTCTCCATTGCACCACCCCTTTTATTCTTTTCTTGTTACTATTCAGCCACTAAGACACAAAAGCACAAAAGAAATAAAAAAAATATCAATTTTACACTCTTATCTGAAAGAAAAGAACGCATTGCAAGAAAAAAGTAGAAAAATAATATTCAATAATCTTGGTGACTTGTTCAGCCGTCGCAGCTGCTTTGGCGAAGTCGGCGTGCCTTAGTGGCAAGATACCTGAGCAGTTACCTTTTCTTTAACTAATAATATTTGCCCCTTGATGCCGTTGTCCGCTGCCCACAAGGTATGTGGCTTTCGAGATATTAAAAAACATAAAAAGATTAGTCAATTAAACTTTTTCATGAGGAATTCTGGATAGCAGTTTATAAAAACATATCAGCTTTAAAAAGACAAATCCCAAAAATAGTAAAAAAATGCAAATTTTGTCTTTACATTGAAAAATAATTGATGTAAATTGTATATTTTTTAAAAAGTTAGATATTTTATAATTTCAAAGGCCTGATCATGAAGAATAAGGATATTGAACATTTTAAAGAGTTTCTAACCAACCGATTGGAAGAGCTTTTGAACCATGCAGATAATACTGTCTCAGGGATGACTACCCCGAAAGAAAATTTTCCGGATCCCACAGACCGTGCTTCCCTTGAAGCAGACCGGAATTTTATGCTTCGCATACGAGACAGAGAAAACAAGCTTATTAAGAAGATAAGAAAAGCCCTTGGCCGTATTGAAAACGGTACTTTCGGAGTTTGTGAAAAATGCGGTGAACATATTGCGCTTAAACGTCTCAAGGCAAGACCCGTTACAACTCACTGTATTGACTGTAAAACCAAAGAAGAAGCTTTTGAGAAGGCTCTTGGGTTATAATCAACATGTGAAAATCGACCTTCATATTCATTCAACCGCCTCTGACGGATCACTTTCTCCATTAGAAATCCTAGCTATGGCCCAAAAACTTAACCTCGGGGCTATTGCGATTACAGATCACGATACCATCAATGGTTCTAAAGATGCCCTTGCATTTGGGATACCCCCTTACGTTAAATTCTTAACCGGTATTGAAATAAGCGCGTCTCCACCGCCATCTTTTCACTGTCCCGGAAGCTTCCATGTTTTGGGTTATGCAATCAATATAGATGATCCTGTCTTGAACCATACACTTGCCCTACTCCAAGAGTCCAGGAAGAATCGAAACCCCAAGATTATTGAACTGCTTAACCGTATGGGTTTCGAACTTACATTAAACGAGGTCCGGAATGAGGTGGGAGAATGTCAGATTGGAAGACCTCACATTGCATGTCTAATGGTAAAAAAAGGCTTTGCTCAATCGATTGACGAAGCATTTGCCAAGTACCTGTCAAAAGGCAAACCAGCATATGTTGACAAATATCGTATTGACGGCGCCAGAGCAATCGAAATCATACTGGGTGCCGGAGGGATTCCTGTTCTGGCCCATCCATTTCTTCTTCAAATCAAAAATGATGCGGTCCTTGAAAACCTGATTATCACTCTAACTGAAATGGGGCTGAAAGGAATAGAAGTCTATTATCCGGAGCACACGCCGGAACGTATTGCCTGTTATACTGAGATTGCAAATCGCCACGGCTTATTGATAACAGGTGGTACAGACTTTCATGGCCCTATAAAGCCTGAAATAAGAATGGGTTCAGGCAAGGGCAATCTCTTTATACCTTATGCATTGTACGAGAAACTAATTTCAAGTTTAACCTAAATCCTGCAAACAAGGAACCCAGATGGCACAAACAGATCTTTCTGAATTCAAGCGTAAACTTCGCTATGAATTTAAGAATACAGATCTTCTTTACGAATCCATTAGACACAGTTCATTTGTCAATGAACAAACCGATGCCGATATTCAGGATAATGAGCGGCTTGAATTTCTGGGGGATGCGGTTTTGAATCTAGTTGTGGGACACATTCTTATGCAGCGCTACCCGGACTTAACAGAGGGTGATTTGTCCAGGATGCGAGCCAACCTGGTCAATGAATCTCAACTTGCATCAATTGCCCGTAAAATAGATCTTGGTTCTTATATACAACTCGGCAAAGGAGAGATTCAGACAAAAGGCCGGGAAAAGAAATCCATATTGGCTGACACATTTGAAGCAGTCATTGCGGCGGTCTACCTGGATGGCGGTTTAGATGCTGCCTTCAAAATCATTGACAGCCATTTTTCATCCCTGCTGAATTCTATGACAACGCCAACAACAAATCATGACTACAAAAGCCAGATTCAGGAGCTTGTCCAGGTGACGCACAGGTTAATCCCGACTTACAGAGTTATTCACGAAAGCGGCCCGGACCATGACAAGACCTTTCGGGTCCAGTTGAAAGCGGGAGAACTCCAGACAGAAGGCATCGGAAAGAGCAAGAAGATGGCTGAACAAGATGCTGCCAGAAAAGGCCTTGATATTTTAAAATCTGGTGCTTGATACTTGTCACTGAATACTCGATGAACCGACCTTTTATCATTCCAATTTTTTTACCCCATGTCGGGTGCCCACACCAGTGCGCCTTCTGCAACCAGACATCCATCACTGGTGTAAAGCATGACATTTTCACCCCCGAAAAACTTCGTTTTCATATAAATGAATTTCTAAAATATAAAAACAGACAGAGGCAGTCGGTTCAGGTGGCATTCTACGGTGGAAATTTTCTGGGTCTAAATAAAGATTACATCAAACTTCTTCTTGATGAATCGACAAAATTCGTCAAGAACGGCAGCATTGACAGTATCCGGTTTTCCACACGGCCTGATACCATAGACCATGAACGGCTTGATATCCTTGAAGATTATCCGGTTTCAACCATTGAAATCGGTGTTCAATCCATGGATGACCGGGTGCTGCTCATGGCAAAACGGGGACACACGGCATTAGATACGGAAAATGCAGTGGCGCAGCTAAAGAAGCGAAACTATGAAATCGGTTTGCAGATGATGGTTGGGCTGCCTGGTGATGACGAAACCAAATCACTGGCTACAGCGCACAGGATTGCAGATCTTTCTCCTGATTTTGTCAGAGTTTATCCTACGGTTGTTCTTGCAAACAGCCGTCTTGCCCTATGGTATCAAAAAGGAAAATATACGCCCTGGCCCCTCGAACGATGTGTTACCTTTGTTACAAAACTTTACCTTTTTTTCAGAAATAAAAAGATCCCGGTCATCCGTATGGGGCTTCAGGCATCGGAGAATTTTGAAAAAGGCGCAGCAATCGTGGCAGGACCTTACCATCCTGCCTTCGGACACCTGGTTTATTCAGAAATTTTTCTTGATATGGCCACAGCCATCATGGAAACTGAAAAAGTATCGCATAAAACAATTACCATAAAGGTTAACCCGCGAAGCATCTCCAAAATGAGAGGTTTAAAGAATAAGAACGTCGAAACTCTGAAAAGAAAATTTCACATCAAATCACTCGAAATTATCCCGGATCCATCCCTTGCAGAGGACAGATTGGCAGTCTCGTCATGAACCGCCCCCGCTAATTAGTGCCTGAACGAAAAGTCCTGTCAGGCTAAATCCGAAATTCCCCGCTGTTTCTGAATTTATGTCTCAAAACTTGGTTACAATTACACTACATGGTATGTGAAGGAACAAGGGGGTTACAGCTTCTTCCAGTGCCTGATAATCAAACCCAGTGCAATCAGGGCCACCCCAACAGCAAGCCAATACTGGTTCTTGTCCAAAAAGTAGTACGAACCGTGTTTCTCTACCTTGAAGGCGGTAATGTTGTAACAGAAAAGAGCCGAACCCAGGATATAAGCCACAGCCTGTCCAATTTTTAACCCGAGTTGCTTTATGTCAATTTGTGCCATTATTAATACCTCCTCTTTGGTTTATTGATTGGCGAACTTTAGCAATAACAAAAGTAAAATTCAAGCATGAAAATTGTTGCACAAGCTTTTTTCTTCCTGCCCGTGAAATATCCGGGCTATGCAAGTATTTCTTGAGTGAAGATCCAAATCAGCGTATAGTTCCAAGGAAATTCGGATTAGCTAGTTGGGAGCAGATCTTACATCTCGACAAATTTAACATTTTCAACTATTCAATGACGAAAAACCATGCAAGACTCTATTGTTGATATATTAAGGACATTAAGGAAAAACGACGAAAAAGCAACTCAAAAATTATTTGAAAGATTAAGTGAAAATGAAGAAATAGCTCAAAACTTCTTTTTGGTTGAAAAAAAAATTCTCTCCATACTAAATTTCCGGGATCTTTTCGAAGAACTCCTGTCAGAAATCAGAGAAAAATTCGATGTGCCTTATGTATGGCTCTCCTTAATTGAAAAGAGCGAGTTGTCCAGCCTTATCCGTTCCCTGGAGTCTTCCAATATTCTGAAGAAACACCTGAACCTGATCAATAGAAGCTCGTTTACACAACTTGTCGGCCACACGATGAAGCCGAAACTTGTTAACGACAATTTAAAGCCATATTTCAAGCTTTTCCCCCGGCATACAAAATATGTTATCAAGTCTTTGGCCGTAGCCCCTATTTCTTTTGACGGTGAAATTATCGGCAGCCTGAACCAGGGGGATATTTCCAAATCGCGTTTCCATGCCGGCCTTGACACAAGCCTCCTTGAACATCTTGCCGTGAAGATGTCGCTCTGCCTTTCAAATGTTGCTGCCCATGAAAGATTAAAGTTTCTTGCCAACCGTGATCCGCTTACAGGCCTGCTTAACCGGAGAGTCATGGAGCACGTTCTAAAAAGGGAATTTGTCCGTGCAATCAGATACGAAAACAGCCTTTCGGTTGCCTTTATCGACCTTGACGATTTTAAGGGGGTAAATGACACCTACGGGCATGATCGCGGGGATGATCTATTAAAACACGTTGCAGAACAATTGATTAAAATAAGCCGGGAAACCGACGTTGTCGCAAGGTTTGCCGGAGATGAATTTGTCGTTATTCTTCCTCAAACTTCTGCTGAAAATGCAGAACGTCTCATGTCTCGCCTCATGATATATTTCTCAAAAAACCCCTTGCAAACAGGGAAAATTGCAATTCGAGTCTCCATCAGCTTTGGGGTGGCATCTACCGAAGACAAGTCGATCAGGACCCCGTTACAACTACTAAGAAATGCAGATAAAAATCTGTACCGAACAAAAAAACAAAAGAAAAAGTATTAATTTAGCTTTATGAAAAACGTGTCCCACAATGCGATAATATTTTCAAAGGGATAAAATGTTACAAGAAAAAAAGGGTGGCGTCGATATCCCAAAGAATAAAAAGGTAAAAAAGCCATATGAATTCTTCATGAGGAATTCGGGTTAAACTGAATGTCCTTTAAGTACTGCTCCCATTCCATTGGAAGAAGCTGCTTTTTTGCGTTGTTGCATTCCTTGCATGCTGCAACCACGTTCCCTTTTGTGCTTCGGCCGCCACGGGCGATGGGCACTATATGGTCCATGGTGAGTTCTTTTGGGGACACAGAGCGGCCGCAGTAGTAGCAGACACCTTTGGCCAGGCGACGTTTCCACCACTGTGACGCCCTGAGCTGTCTGGCTTTGAGGCGTTCTCTCTTTATATCCGACTCATTCAGATCAATTGCAAATGGTTTCATATTTACGCACTATTTTTTGAAATTATTAATTCTTGATGCCCATGTACAAAGTCCTTTTTACATGGATTAAGGAATTTAGGGATTAAGGAATTGCGAATTATTTAAAGACATTATGAATGCGCAAAATTGAATAATTCAGCAAGTTTTGACTTTTTACGAAACCATCAATTCTAAAATATTTTTAAAAGTCAGATACATTCTTCATGAGAAATTCGGGCAAGCCACTTTGTGATTTCTGTATTAAGTATTTCATAAAATCTTTCAGACCCTCCCAGACCTCTTCGACCGAAATAATAGTTTATTTCGAGAAACAGAGGTTTTTTTATTTTCTCATCAAATGAAAACAGAACATCGAAACCAGCCATGTTGATGCCGGTCCGAAAACAAAAATCATTTACCGATTTCACGGCAGCCTCCTGCAGATCCGGATCGGCATCGGCATCGATAACAGCCCCTTTGGCCAGATTGGAGCAAAAGCATTCGGTGTAGTTCTGAATCCGCCAGTAGGAAATATATGTCCGGCCGATGACAACAACTCTTAACGACCTGTTTTTTGAAGGAATATATTCCTGGATTATAAAACCCGTCTGTCCGGTCTTTTCAAAGTTTTCGGCGGTTTGCAAAACATTCAGAAATTCTGAAGCCGACTTTATCAAATAAACTTGATCCCCTTCTCCGCCCCAGTCAAACTTGAATACAAACGGAAAATTCAAAGCAACCTTTTTTGGAAAACCGCCATAATGTTTGGAAAAAGCGTCAAGATTTAGATATGTTTCGGTCTTTGGATGGGCAACATTTTGTTCCTGAAAAAGCTGAGCCTGACCGATTTTACTTGTATATTTGAATCTTGCATCGAAATTGGGGAAGACATGCCTACAATTGTTACGCGCCATTTCGTAGAGGGATTGATAGCATCCCTGGGGCAGGATGACGGCATCGGCGGCTTTGATTGTTATAAGATCATCAGCACCGGGCTCCCGTCCCGCGCAGAGTAGATTTTTATCTGCCTCAAAGCAGGGGTGATAGGAAAGGATCATCAATAACCAAATCTTCTAAGGGCTTTTGTGTCTTTACTCCAGTTTTTATGTACCCGTACAAAAAGCTTTAGAAAAACCTTTGCGCCCACCATCCGTTCTATTTCTTTTCTGGCCTCAATACCGATCATTTTCAGCCTGCTCCCGTCTTTTCCGATTATCATACCTTTCTGTGAGGCACGTTCAACATGAATCGTTGCATGAATTTTTACAAGGGCGCCTTTTTTCTCTTCGGAAAATGAATCTACAGAGACTGCTGTGGAATAAGGTATTTCCTGGCCGCTTAAACGAAAAACTTTTTCACGTATCATTTCAGCGGCAATAAAGCGTTCCGACAAATCGGTGAGTGCTTCTTCAGGAAAAAAGGGCGGGCCTTTTGGCAGCAGAGCTTCCAAAGCCTCAAGGAGTTCTTCAACCTGGGCTCCAAGAATAGCGGAAACCGGTATTATAGCCTCAAAGACATGCGCCTTTGCCCATTTATCTATAATCTTTAGCAGCTTAGATTTTTCAACAAGGTCTATCTTATTAAGGACAAGAACAACTGGCTGTTTTTGATTTTTTAGTTTCCTTACCAGATAAGCCTCAGATTCCGGGTCCGGGTTTGCTACGTCAACGACAATAAGGACAATATCCACATCAACCAGAGCTGAAAGGGCTGCAGCCACAATTCTGATGTTTAACGTGCGTATTGCTTTGTGGATCCCGGGAGTATCGATGAAAACCAGTTGTGATGACGGTCTGTGTACAATGCCGAGGATACGGTTACGGGTAGTTTGCGGTTTTTTGGAGGTAATTGAAATCTTTTCGCCCAGCATCTGGTTTAAAAGTGTCGATTTCCCCACATTGGGAGCGCCTGCAATGGCAATATACCCGGATTTAAAGTCTGAATATTTATTCTTTAGATTCGACATGTTATGCTTTTCATCTCTCTATGTACTAATATCGATCAATCGATCAACTGCATCCCAAACAGAATCTTTTCCACGGCTTGATTTAGCGGAAAACAGGATCAGGGCATTGTTATCGACGCCAAGGTCTTTTGCTATGGAAAGACGCTGCTTAATCTGTTTTGTTTTGGAGAGTTTATCGGTTTTTGTAAGTATCAATATGCTGGAAATACTATAATAATCAAGCCAGTCAATAAAGTTGAGCTCTTGCAGCCCGGGTTTCCGACGGATATCCATGATGAGAACCACCCCTTTTAACGTCTTTCTTGTTGAAAGGTATGTCTCAACCATGGGGCCCCACGATTTCTTTACAGAAGCCGGAACCCTGGCATACCCATATCCCGGAAGGTCTACAAACAAAAATGCTTTGTTGATGATAAAAAAGTTGATAAGCTGGGTTCGCCCCGGTGTGGAGCTGGTCTTTACCAGATGTTTGCGGTTTACGAGTGTATTGATCAGAGAAGATTTTCCCACGTTGGAACGCCCTGCAAAAGCGATCTCCGGCAATTCCGCGGAAGGATACTGTGAAGGCTTGACTGCGCTTTTAACAAATTCAGCAGATTTGATGATCATATAGATTTTTAAATATTAAATTTTATTTTTTTAATTAATGGTCTTTATTTTCTATTAATATGTTATGCTTTATGCAAGTCAAGCAAATAAATTACTTTGCCCTTGTCTGTCAAAAGGGCGCAACAAGCTTAACGCCAGATTTCCTGCTATACCCGGTTAAACGCTGAAAATGGCAGGTAAAATTTCTTGACTAAAACCTAAGATATTATACCATCAGGTTCAATCCATGGTGAAAGAAAAAGATTGGGCGAGCCGGAGAGAGGCACGTTGCCCAACTGTGGGTCTTTTAAGCCAAAGCCTAGCCCATCCTCGAGAAGTTTTCAACCCTGCCGTACGGGAATCGGCTTCATCCCTTATTCTGGTGCATAATCATCCCAGCGGTGACCCGACACCGAGCCAGGATGACAAAACCATAACACAAGAATAAAAGGGGCGGCTGTCAGGTATTTCACGTAAAAAGCAAAAAAGAATTAATACTCAACCATCTTAATATAAATAGTAAAGGTGATTTGCAGGATTTCAAGGACATCTTTCCGAAGTTGAGCCCCATGGATATTTCAAATCTGTTAAGAGAACTCAAAGAAGAGGGAAAAATTATCATGTGGGGTCAAAGAGGTTCGGACACTGGCGGTTGGCTTGAATTACATTTAAAAAGATGTAGAACAATTTTCATTCTATAACGTGACTATGGAAGCCAAAGCGGCTGTAGCCCGGACGGACAGAAGAGGGGGAAAGGAATCAAAGGGGAAATCAGGAGACATATTATTGCCTTTGTTCTTCGGGAAATAGGCATATTGTCCCTGTAATTGAAGTGGTTTTCGAGATTAAATGAATTAAAATATTAAATTTGGCTTGAAAATGTTTTACCTGTCTGGTAAAGGATATTTTAAAGAATGGATATGGCTTTCAGAAATAAAACTCTTAAGAAGGTCTTTAATTCTGAAAAAGAGCTGAAAAAAGAATTCGGAGCAGAGAAAGCACGTTTGATAATGCGCCGCATGGCAGTACTTAGAGCATCATCGGTATTGGCTGAAGTGCCGTATACAAAACCTGAACGAAGACATGAACTCAGCGGAAAACGCAGCGGTCAATTCGCAGTTGATTTAAAACATCCTTATCGTCTCATATTCAAACCGGATCATGAGCCATTGCCAAGAAAGGACGATGGCGGAATTGACTTAACACAAATAACAGCAATCAAAATTCTTGGAGTGGAGGACTATCATTAATGGCCGCGACAACCCTGAATCAATATACTCCCGACTACGCCATTCATCCGGGGAAGATTTTAGAAGAGACTCTTGAAGCCCGAGGGATAACAAGGACTGCGTTTGCCGAACGCACCGGCCTATCCTTAAAGACAGTCAGCCAAATCATCCATGGAAAAGCTCCGGTTACCCCTGAAACCGCTATTCACTTCGAGCGGGTTTTGGGCGTATCTGCAAATATATGGAATAATCTTAACGCATATTATCGGCTGCATGTTGCTAAAATTGCCGACCGGCGAATGCTTGAGAACAAAAAAGAATGGGCAAAGAAATTTCCCCTGACGGAGCTTGCGAAAAGAGGCTTTATTCGCAGACGACAAACCCTTGCCGAAAAAGTTGAAGAACTTCTGGATTTCTTTGGCGTTGCGAGCGTAGAGGCCTGGAAGGCCCAGTTTCAGCGCATTGCTGTTTCATACAGAAAATCACCAACCTTTACAAGCTCAAAAGAATCGGTGTCGGCATGGCTCCGGATCGGTGAAATTGAAGCGGAAAATATTAAAACATCTCCGTTCGACAAGAACACATTTAAAAATGCATTGCAGGAGATACGATTCCTTACCGGGGAAGACCCGGAGGTTTTTGAGCCACGTATGAAAGAGCTCTGTCGAAATTCCGGCGTTGCACTTGTATTTATTCCCGAACTTCCAAAGACCCGTCTGAGCGGCGTAACGCGATGGCTCGGCCCGGATAAAGCGTTGATCATGCTCAGCCTCCGCTATAAGAGAGATGACCATTTCTGGCTTACTTTTTTTCATGAAGCAGGTCACATAATCCTTCACGGAAAAACCAGTGTATTTATCGATGAAGTCGATATGGGCACAAACGAGGCTGAGGAAGCAGCAAATAGATTTGCGGCAAACAAATTAATACCTGAAAGTAAATACAAGACTTTCGTGGCAAAGAGGCAATTTTATAAAGGCGACATTGTCGCCTTTGCACAATCCATTGACATCTGCCCGGGCATTGTTGTTGGCAGGCTGCAACGCGATGGACACATTCAACACAAATGGCACAATGATTTAACGCGCAAGTTTCGTCTCAAGTCAATAGCCAGTTAGTCTATGTGGTCTCCGAAAGCCCCCGTGGAAGCGCTATGGATATTTCCAGCCTCTTAAGAAAACTCAAAAAAGATGCGGATTACAAAAAAACAATAAGTCCATTTCCGGCGATCTTACCGGTGATATCCGCTGGCTCATTGAAACTGCCAGGAATAATGTCGCCGTTTCGGTTAACGCCGGCTACCGAAACGTGTACTGCTGGAGCAAAAGCTTCACAAAGCGGTTGAATTGGCGCGGAAACGGCTGGAGGCAAAACCTGCGTAGTGCAACACAGAATACAAATGATGCCAGGGGAAAATAGGGAACAGTGTACATGTTATTGCCTTTTTCAAGGTCTCAAACACCACCTCCGGAGCTGATGACAAAACTCTTTCATGCATTTTAATGTTCAATACAAAAAAATTGACATAAAATCGCTATCTATGCTTTAATATTATAATTATAATCCAGATAATCCTGTCCAAAATATCAATTTTTATTTTTTGTGAAAGGCTTTCAATGGGCTACTCCGCATTTCTGAAACCACGGCAAGAGGCGATTTCTGAAGAGGGAATTGAAGGAATTATCGATCTGGCGAACTTGAAAGATGAATCCAGAACCAAAATCGAGGCTCGCCCGGATGATTTTTTCCAACTTACTTACCCTACTTCGGATGTCAAAAAGGTCCTGTATGAAATCAATGTTCGTTTTTCATCTTCAAGGGATTCTTCCGGGCTTTTTCTTTTCGAGGGCCTCAAAGGCAGTGGTAAATCCCACCTGCTTTTGATGATTTACCATTTGTTTAAACACCCCCAGGTTGCTCAGGGATGGCTCAATGAAAATGGATTATCATGTGAGATTTTCCAGGATGCTGTTGTGCTAATCAATAAGTTCACCGATGATCCTCATGATTCCATCTGGAATATGATATTCGAGGCACTTGGAACAGAGGTTAAGAAGGGCAAGACTCATCCGAAATTGTCTGAATTTGAGAAAGCCCTTGGAGATAAAAAGATCATCCTGATCTTCGATGAGCTGGAGCAAGGCATCAAGGTCATTGGTGATCCCGCACTACAAGCCCAGAATATAGCCTTTCTTCAGATGCTTTCTGAATTTAGTAACCGTTCAAGACAGGTAACCCTATTTGCGAGTATATACAGCACTCAGCAAGAACCGGGCAGTACCCTGAAACGTGTTCCTCGATGCGTGGTTCAATTTGATAACGCCAAAGACCAGAGCCACATTATTTTGCACAGGCTTTTTGAAAACTATAAACAGTTTGACAGAGCTTCTATTTTGCCGGTGCTTGGGAGTTACATCCAATTGTGGAACAGGCATGCGCCGGTTGACCAGGAAGAGCTCAAAGCCAAATTCAACGATACTTATCCTTTCTCGCCATCTCTCATGGAGATTATCCTCAAAAAAATACCGGCAAGGGGAGGTTTTCAAAACGTACGTGGCGCTTTAGCCTTTCTCGGCAACCTGATCAGATTAACCCATACCGGAAATGATATCATAACACCTGGTGATGTTTCCCTTGAGGATAAGGCCACTGCGATTATGTTGAAAGATCTTGACTTGAGCGGTGACCTGATCAACCGTGCCAAAGAGAACATGGAAGATCTTATTCCCAGAACGCCACTAGCCCGCCAGCTGGCGCCTGCCGTTCTTCTTTATACATTGACCGGTGTTGGAGCCGATACCGGTGTTGCCAGGGAAAATCTCGTCCGGGATATTTTATCGCCTTCAACGGATATCAATGACATTGAACAAACATTGATGGGCTTTCAAAAGTACGCCTCCTACTTTCATCACCAGGAAGGCCGCTACTATTTTGACCTGGAAGAAAATTCCGAAGCAAAAGTAGAATTCAAATCCCTTCAATATTCGGATGCGCAGGCCCGCGAGGAATTATATGTGATTCTGAAGGCGGACATATTCAGGGAAGCTGTAAATACGGTTATTTTCGATTCAATAGAACAAGCCCAGGAATTATTAAAACAGTTCGATAAATCCCGCCTCCGCTATGTTTTAACAGGTCGAAGGCTCACTCGAGAGGAAAGGCATCAGATTTATTATGGAATGGATGTCAGAAACATGATTCTTCTTTTGGAACCAAAGGATGATAGATTTCAAATCGCAAACGATAAGGACTTGCTCAAGTGGGCTAAACGACTTCTTGCAGCGAAGGACCTGGCGGAAAGTACGAAAAATACGGCTCGGCGAAACGATTATCATCGCATTGCCGGTACGGATAAAAGGTATATCATCGAAAGGATCAAGAAGGCCGGTCTGGTCTTTGTAAGCTGGGAAAAGTATGGAAGTTCAGTCGCTGAAGACCAGGTGGAGCTTGAACCTCTTCCCGGAGATCTTTCAAAAGATAAAGTTTTGGAAAAGCTAAATCAGGACTATTTCCCGATGTTGCGCTTCAAGGAACATCTCGAGGGTAGGCTCGACCAGATAAAGAATCTTTTGGTCAAGGAGATAGACGCCGAATATCGGGCTACCCTCGGTTTTCCTGTTCCCCTGATTGTAAGAGCCGTTTCAAGTGCCATACGCAATCTTTGCAAGGAGGGTGTTATCGGCATTCAGCATAGCGCGGGAAACTTTTGCCATGTCAGCCCTACTCTGAATGAAACCGAACTATTCAATGCCAAAGTGACCGATCCTTTTGAAGAACCATCAAAACCGGAGCCATGTTCCAAATGTGGGGAATTCCCCTGCCAATGCCCAAAACCGCCTCAGAAATGTCCGGTTTGTGGAGAATTCCCCTGCCAATGTCCGACACCTCCTGCGGTCTGTTCCAACTGCGGAAAAGATCCTTGTGAATGCCCGGAAAAGGAGATTCTGCCTATTAAAATACCCCCTCAGAACAGTATCGTAAATCTCAGGCAAGAGACAGCTTTCAGGCTCCAGGACTGCGAGGAGGGGATCATTACCAAAGTTACTTACAAAATATTCCTGCAAAAAACCAATATCGGCGATCTCAGCACCATTTCTTCTGGTATTAGGGGATCTCTCAGCGGTGAGGGTGATATTACGGCAGAAATTGTCATCTCAAAGACCGGAACATTCTCGAAATCACAGATTGAGCAGCAGATTGAATCACTTCCGGTCATTAATGATGCCGATTTTTCTGTGGACCTGGAAGTGGAAGTCTTAAAACAGGCAAAGAGGTGAAAAATGGATACCCTGGACCAGGCCCTTTTCAACAGGTTGATCGAATCAGGCCCTCGTCTGGCTTGGATAATAGAGTGGCTGCTGGAAGAGGTATGGAGCCCTGAGCGTTATCGCAACTTAAGCCCAATCGAATTCCTTCGAGGTGGAGAGGAAAAGGTTAATCGTTTTGAAATGTTAGTCGCGTCAGCCGCTGACAGGATTTATGGGGAGCTTCTTTCTACCCCGGACACCTCAGGAAATCTGCTGGAAGCGCTCTCCGATCCTGATACTGCGGTAGTTGTTTTCGACGGGCTGTCCATCAGAGAAGTGCCGATGATTTTGACCCTTGCAGATAAATCAGGGCTTCCCGTTTCTTTGACAGGTGCATCGCAGGCCGCCATACCCAGCGAAACCATCGATTTTATCCACCGGGAACTCCCCTGTGGTCATATTGCGCCGTCTCAGCTTGAAACCAGAAAAGAGCTCAAAGAAAAAGGAATTGTCACGATCTACAGCAAGAATATTACCCACCCCATTTCAGGGGAGTATCAAAATTCCCCGCTGCTTGTATGGTCTTCATTCCCGGATGTAACGTACAAAGACAGCGGAGCCAAATTTGAGGGCCACTTTGAGAATATCCATGCTCTTTTTGAAACAGCTTGGATCAATACTGTCCAGTCCATAAAAGGAAAAGAGAAGATCATTATCACAAGCGACCATGGATACATTTTTTTCGGAACAGGGATGGATTTTCCCCGAAGCCCATCTGAAATGAAGACTTTAAACGCCTATTTTGGAAACGACCGGAATGTTCCATTGGAAGAAAAACCAGACACACCTGCAAGTGATGATATTTTTATAGTCCAATCGCAAAATCTAGCCATGGTCAAAGGCCGGGTAAGAACAAGATCATCCGGCGAAGCGGCAAGCAGACTTTACAGGCATGGCGGGCTGTCATTGATGGAAATGATAACGCCCTGGATCGAACTTAAGGTAAATCAATAATGGAAAACAGCATTAGAAAGGCTATTGAAGAAAGTTTCCCGGTTGTCGAGATCAACCGGCTTGCCATACCGGAAAGAAACGCCTTTAAACCTATTTACAAGATGCACAAATGGTTTGCGCGCAGGGCTTCGTGCGTATTTCGAGCAATTCTGCTGGCCGCCATGAAACCTGCCGGAACAGATATAATGACTGAGTTTTACAAGGATCACACCAATGATCCCGATACCAACGGAGTCAGGATATTGGACCCGTTTATGGGCGGAGGAACCACCATAGTGGAGGCCCTTCGTTTGGGTTGTCACGTCACCGGCATCGATCTCAGCCCCGTGGCGTGGTTCATTGTAAAGACCGAAGTGGAGCCGGTAGATATAGATGAGCTAAAGGCCGCATTCAAGAGGCTGGAGGTGAGGACCACTTCAAGTGGAAAGCCTTTGAAGGAAGAACTTCTCGGTCATTACAAAACCGAATGTCCCTGTTGCGGGGCAGGTCGCGAACAAGCTGATATCATATATACTTTCTGGGTCAAGTCGGCTATCTGTACGAACCCTACCTGCCTTAAAGAAGTTCCTTTGTTTCCAAATTACATTATTGCCAAAAAGTCCCCCTCCGTCCGCTATTTGCCGGATTATCAATGCGTCAAATGCAAAAAAACATTCGATCTGGATATGGATATGGCATCTTTAGTCGCCGAAAAATCCATGATGATAAATAATGCAAGGGATGCGGTCGGAAAGGAAAGAAACAACAGGCGTTGGGCGCCGTATAATTCGATCGAATATAGCGTCAAGTGTCCCTGGTGTGCGCAAACCAACAATTTGCATGGTTCAAATCCAGACAATTTAAAAAAGGCGAGGAAAAAGGTTCCTCTAACAATTTTATTGTGCCCCCACTGCTATGCTGTCTGGCAGTATCGTGGAACATTGCCGGAAGAGGTGTCTTGTCCTGTTTGTTCAAAAAGCTGCAAGCCTTTACAGGGAAATACAGGAAAAGGCGCTTTTATTTGCCCTTCCTGCGGGACCAAGGATAAGATTATTAATTCCATCCGAAAGCTTCCCGAGAATCAACTCCTTCCAACCAGGCCTTATGCTGTAGAGGGTTATTGTGCGGAATGCGCGGGGGATAAAGAAGAATTGGATATACATGGAGACCTTTTGAAACATAAGAAAATAATAGCACATCAATGCAATATCCATAATAACAGAGGCAAATTCTTCAAAAGGATCACACCTGCTGATCTCAAAAAATATCAGAATGCAGAGAGGAGGTGGGGAGAGGAAAAGGACAGGCTGCCTTATCCGAAGAGTGAAATTCCAGACGGACAAGAAACGCATAGGTTGTTAGAGCATCACTATGCATATTGGCATCAGATGTTCAACTCCAGGCAGTTGTTGTGCCTGAGTACGCTGCTTGCGGCTATTGGGGAAGAAGAGAACCAAGTTTTGAAGGAGATGTTGTTGAGCGGGTTTTATAATCTTTTGAATAATATGAGTGACTTTTGTACCTATATTTGGCAACGAGATTGTATTAGACAGATTTTTGCTCGGCATGATTTTCAACCCAAGGCAACGATATGTGAAAGTAACGTTTGGGGAACTTCAATAGGAATGGGAACATTTATTTCCTTGTTTGATGCTATCATTAGAGGAAAAAATTATAACTTAAAACCATTTGACCGAAAGATCATAGGCAATAAGAGTGTTTTTGAAAATTCACAAGAAAAAATTCAGGGCACTCGGAGAAATTGTGCACTTGACTGTACAACATCTCAAAACATGAAGTTCCCCTTAAAAGCAGATTTAGTAATCACAGATCCTCCCTATGCCGGAAACGTCAACTACTCCGAACTTGCTGATTTCTTCTATGTCTGGCTGAGGCTGATTCTTTCAAGAACATACCCGCATTTTGCTCCGGAAATCACCCCCAAGGCTGAAGAAATTATTGAAAACCCAACCCGTGGGAAAACCGCATCAGACTATCAAGAAGGTCTTACAGAAGCCTGGCGAAGGTGCTGTGAAAATCTGAAAGATGACGGCTTAATGGTGTTTACTTTCCATCACAGGGAAGGGAGCGCCTGGGAATCCCTTTTGGATTCTCTCTGTAATGCGGGTTTTGTGATTGAAGCGATATATCCCATACACGGAGAATCTGAAAGTTCCCTCCACCTCATGGGAAAACAGTCCATTGCCTACGATCTTATCCATGTCTGTAAAAAGCGCAATGGTCAATCAGAGACCCGGCAGCGATCCTGGGCCGGGGTCAGAGAAGAAATTCGCAAGAAAGCCCGTAAAGAAATTGAGATGATAGAGGCCGGAAGATATGGCAAAGAAAAACTTTCTCCGGACGACGTCAACATCATCCTCATTGGCAAATGCCTTGAACTTTACAGCAGGCATTATGGAATGATCGTGGACTATAAAGGCGCTGTTGTACCTCTTGGTGAAGCTCTTACATCCATACGGATGATGGTGGAGCAGATCGTCACCACTCAACAGCCCCTCCCTTCGGAGCTTGAGCATATTGATCCGGCAAGTTACATATATCTCACCTGTCTTTGTGACAGGAAAGAGATCAAAAGTGATGAAGTGCATAAGACTACCAGGGGCATTATGGAGCCCGAGGTTCTTATTAAAGCCGGTGTTATCAGAAAAGGCCGGGCCAAACGAGGCAGGACTTACGAGGTAAAGCTTCCGAATGAACGCTATACGGATCTGGCCAAATTGTTTAAAAGCAAATTTAAAAGCCTGAGCCAGCTCTTGCTTTTTCCTGAATTGGAGGAGGCCAAATTTGATAACGTGGCCCTGGTCGATGTTCTCCATTACCTGATGGGTCTTGCCGAGGCAGGCGAAAACCTGGTTCCGTGGCTAAACGAGTTTAAGCCTGTTATCCCCAATATCCGGGTTTCTTTTGAGTATCTGCTGGATAAAAACCCTACTTTTCAGGGACCAATCAACAAAGTACTCAATATCATTGAGGTTTGAGATGAAAGGCTATGAAATCCTGGAACAAAAATATCTGAAGCTTTATAGAGAAGATGGTATAGCTCCTTACGAGATAAAGATCGGTCTTCTTGATTTTCTTCGGGAACTTAATGCCGGGTCTGAGGGGCTATCAAGGTATTCTTCTTTCATGGTTGTGGGCATTGATGATGTTCTTTATCTAGCGGAACGGGAAAAGCGACACGCCGTTGCCCTTGATATCCATAAAGTCCTTCAATCCGCGGCAACTGATCTTGAAAAGAAAAAAATCGAGGTTCAGATCGTTTGCAAAGGGAGGCTGGTCAAGGGAGACTCTTTTTGGGTGGAATATCGAGGGGAGACTTTCCCGCTTGATTTCATTTTTGGCACTCCCAGAAAACAGGAAATTAGAGGATTCCCGGTTTACACTACCAGCTTTAATCTATCGAGTTGATAGGCGTTATCAAATGCAAATCAAAAAAGATACAAAACTAAAAGTTCCATATCGTCCCGAACTGGGTAGTGGCGCGGTGCTTAGGTGGCGAGCAGCTCTACAGGCTCAGAGTCCCTGGCTGTGCCGCTTTCTGGTCTTTTAACTCGCATCAAACTAACGTATTGATTTGCTGAAGTAAAACCGAAAAATAGCACTCTTTACAAACCTCAAACCGTCAATTTTTACACCAAAAACGTAGACCTAAGAAAATCGTATTTTCAATGTAAATAGTACTTTCTTTTGAAAAAAACTTGATATTTATAAAATCTTAATTTATAAATATCAATTATATTTATTTTTTAACACGGATGCATCAAACCTCATGCCCCTTACTCGATTTGACGCTTTTATTCATAAGGTTTACGAGGCTACGGGCTTTCGCTATCAAAATGAGCTGGCTTCCGCTCTCGGAATCAACCCGTCAGCCATTACCCAGGCCCGTAAAAAGGACTCAATTCCGGCCAGGTGGATCTTGCTGCTTTATCGCAAATATGGTCTAAATCCCAATTGGCTTGAAGAGGGGATCGGCCCTGTTTTCATTAAATCCTTCAGTACAAATGAATCTGAATTCAAAAAGGTCCCCAAGGTGAAAGCCAGGCTGTGTGCAGGCGGCGGTTCTTTTGAAGTCGGATCTGAAATCGAAGGATATTATTCCTTTAGAATGGACTGGCTGTCAAGAAAAGGGACTGCTGAAAAAATGGTTTTGCTGGATATTTTCGGCAACAGCATGGAGCCGGAATTCAGAGAGGGGGATACCGTACTTATTGATGAGGCCCAGAAAGATGTATTGGCCGGTGCTGTCTATGCAGTGGGAATCGACGACACTATCATGGTTAAAAGGGTGGAAAAACATCCGAAAGGACTCGTCTTGTTTAGTGATAATACTAAATATAAATCTCTTTATTTGGAGAATGAGGATATCAACAGAGTACGCATTATTGGAAAAGTTATATGGGTTTGCAGGGAATTTAGATAACAATAGTGCGTAGAGATATTAAACTTCTTTAACCGTCTTCATAGAGCTTAAACAGAACGGATGTTTACTAAAAGTGATTGTATGTGATAAAGGTTTAGTTTTAAGCTTTGATTAGGCTATTTCCTTGAACGGAGGGCACACTTAATGGATATAGATCACCTTATAAGATGCCTGAACTATACTGATTCTCCATATTATCTCTCAGGTGAGCGTCTTTACGAGCACCCAGGTTACTCCCACATATTTCGTCTTGCCAGTGAAAAATGCGACTTGCACGGCGTTTATACATTAAAAACACCGGAGAGAAATCATCCCTCACATGAATCTATAATTCCCGTGGTGTATGTATGTGAGGCAGACACGGAGCAAAAGGCAAGAGAATTTCACAGACTGGTTTGGAATCAGAATATCGTCCCATTTCTTATTGTTCTAACGCCAAAAACTATTCGTCTTTATCCTGGCTTCAAGTTTGACCCCAGATTGAGTGAGGACAAAAATCAATCCATTCTTAAAGTCGCAAAGAGGACAAACGAAGTCCTTGAAAAGCTTTCTGATTTTACATCCGACTCAATTAACAAAGGGGACCTGTGGACGAGATGGGAGAAAGAGATTCCTCAAAATAAGAGGGTTGACAGGAGATTACTTGGAAGTCTCAGGTCCCTTGGTACATGGCTGCGCAGCAATGGATTGCCCCGACACACGGCTCACGCTCTTATCGGCAAGTTTGTATACCTATATTATTTAAGAGATAGAAAAATCCTTTCAGATCGCAAGCTGGAGCAATGGTCGATTGATAAAGAATCGGTTTTTGGTCGCAACTCGACTATTGAGGGCTTTTATGCGGTTAACGATAGGCTTGAAGATTGGCTGAATGGAGTCGTTTTTCCTGTTCCAAGAAAAGGTCGGCCTGCCCCTAAAGTTGAACATATCCAAAAAGTATCGTCTGTTTTCCTCGGCGACGATCCCAAATCCGATCAGATGCATCTGGATTTCAAGGCATACAACTTTGAGTATATTCCGATAGAGACCCTTTCTATTGTATATCAGCAGTTTCTTCACGCTGAAGGAAAGGGAAGAAGTCAGGGCGCCTATTACACCCCTATTCATTTAGTAAATTTTGTCCTGGATGAACTTGACTCAAAACGCCCATTCCAAAAGGGCATGAAAGCCTTTGATCCTGCGTGCGGTTCAGGGGCATTCCTGGTCCAATGCTATAGAAGGCTTGTTGAGCGAGAACAAACAAAGAATCCTGAAAAACGGCTTCAACCTTCCGAATTGCGGTATCTAATGACCAACCACATCTATGGCATGGACGTGGACGAGGATGCATGCGGAGTAACAGAACTCAGCCTTATCCTCACACTTCTTGATTATGTTAGCCCTCCTGACCTTGAAAAACCGGGGTATAAAAAATTTAAACTGCCTGCTTTGCGTAATCAGAACATCTTTTGTTGTAAGGACGGCTTTTTCAAGCCGAATTCGGAATGGGAGGAGAACAAGCCAGGGAACAGCTTTGACTGGATCGTTGGCAATCCTCCATGGAAACAACTGAAAGCTAATAAACTAGAGAAAGGCGATAAGTCTGCCCTTGATTGGATTAAGAAAAATAAAGATCAATTTCCAACCAGCGATAATCAGATAGCCGAAGCCTTTGCCTGGGAAGTAACGCGACATCTTTCCAGCCAGGGAGTGGTAGGCTTGTTATTGCCTGCTGTTACATTGTTCAAAACACATGCAACAAAATTCAGGCAGCAATTTTTCGACCGGATGGACGTCTGGTCTATTGTGAATTTTTCCAATCTCCGGCATCTTATATTTCAAGGCTCTACAAGCCCCGCGGCAGCATTTTTTTACTCTATTCGGCAAGAAGACAATAACTGCTCGTCTCATCATATCGTTACATTTGCCCCATTTGCTGTTCATCAATTATCACGGTATCAGGTTGATAACAGGCAAGATAAAAAGCTATGGATCATTATCGTCAATGCCGATGAAATTCGTGAGGTTTCTCGTATGGATGCAGCCTCGGGAGATAGTCTGCCATGGAAGCTCGCTATGTGGGGCTCTGTGCGGGATAAACACCTTTTGAATAGCCTGCAAAAACGTTATCCATCGTTTTCTGAATTCAAAGCCCAACATCGACTGATAATACATCAGGGCATTGTTCTTCGCACAAAATATGCTAAAGAACCAGTAGAACCTTTGGCGGAAATAGAAGGCAAACTTGAACTAGATATGAGTGTGCTGAGTAAGTGCGGTAGAATATTTGCGTTTCCCAAAGAGGCGTTGAAACCTGTAGTAGCTTCAAGAGCCTATGTAAGAAAGGGGCGCGGGAAAACACCGCTAAAAGCATGCTATCCACCACACATTATTGTTGATGCGGCGCGAAGGTTTGCTGTGTTTTCAGACGAATTTATCGTAGTTCCGCACAGACAAATCGGTATTGCTGGAAGTCCTGGAGATAATAGCCTATTAAAGGCGTTAGCTCTATATTTCGCCTCTGATTTTTTCATCTATCATCAATTTCTATCATCCCCAATATTGGGAATTGAACGGGATCGCGCAAACAATAGCGATATAGAGAATCTTCCAATTCCACTTGATGATCTGTCTTCCCATGAGCTTTCCGAATGGGTATCTTTACATGATGAACTCGTCCGGGCAACTTCAAGGGAATCACAAAATACGCTATTCGACCCGCGTAAAGAAATGATTGATGCTTTGCCATTGCTGGAACAGTTAAACGAAAGAGTCTATGCCCTTATGGGTATTAATCAGAGCGAACGCTGGCTGATTCAGGATTTGCTCCATGTGCGTAAAAACCTGAACGAAGGCAGGATAGCTAAAGAGGCCACTATGCCAGCAGATGAAACAGAAATGCGCGCATACGCAAATGTATTAAAAGCGGAACTTGATAGTTTTCTGAACGGCGATATAAAAGATCAGCATCGCATTACGGTTTTCTATTCAAATGATTTAGCTATTGCAAAAATAGAACATTCCCGAAAACCGCCTGCTGGTCCGGTGAGTGTTGTCAGGGTTGAAGATCAGGACACAAAAAAAGAGTTCAAAAGGATCAGAGAGAGTCTTTTAAGGGAACAGGGGCAGTGGATATATTTTAACCGGAATCTCAAGCTATTTGAAGGCCGCACTACTTGCTTTGCAAAACCGCTGCAAAGACTTTCCTGGCTTAAGAGTCAGGCTCTCATTGATGCAGATGAATTCATTGCCGAAAAGCTGACCATGACCGGAGATACCAAATAGATGACTATAAGCAGTGGCTTTCAAGTACGCACAAGCGCTTCTGATGATCGACACGAATATCATAAAAGTTTTCGCAGACAAGTCTTTGAATTGCTTAGGCTGGGATATGAACGTCTTGATTCCCCGGATTTCCAGGATTCCGAGGAAGAAGATATTACAGGTGAACTCATAAGAGAGATCAGGAATGTGATAGAAGATCGTTTAAGTCCCTCATGGACTCATTATTATGCAATACATGACGATCCTAGAATCAATGCTCCTGGGAGGCTAGGAAAACGACGCCTTAAGCTGGACATCGAATTTGAACGTACAGGCGCCGGCAAGCATCCACGCTACCCTTTCGAAGCCAAAAGGCTCTCTTCTCAAACTCATGCTAAAATGGACAAGTATCTCGGGCCGGATGGGTTGAGGCAGTTCCTTTCCGGAAATTATGCACGTGAACAGGATGAGGCAGGGATGTTAGGTTACGTCCAATCGGAAACACCGTCATACTGGGCAAAAAAAGCGCATGACACGTTTATAAAAAACACAGAGTTGCTCTGGCTATGCTTTGATGGCAACTGGAAACATGTTGATAACTTAACGAATCTCGATAATTGTTACCGCTCAAAACATAACAGACCCTCGGTCGGAAAACCGATAACTCTGTTTCATGTGTTTTTCTCATTTTGTTAAATTTTAGCAATAGGAACTGATATCATCTCTTAAATGCAAATCAAAAAAGATACAAAAGTAAGAGTCACATACCGTCCTGAACTGGGTACCGGCGAGGTGCTCCAGGTTGCAGAAGCATCAGGTGGAGAATACCAGGTTGACGTGGTTTTTGAAAAAGACGGAAAGCGGTTTTTAGAAACCTTTCCCCAGGGTAGTCTTACGCCTGTCGCTGATATCTTTCAGCGGTATCAAAACGGTGAATCTGATCATCCCACAGACTTTTTTCTGAAACAATTAGCATACCAGCTACCCCTTGAAAATTCCGGGGGTGAACTTTCCAATAGTAAAACAGACCTCCTTCCTCACCAGATTCTGTTAACCCATCAGATTGTCAGCTCCCGTAGGCGAAAATACTTGATTGCCGACGAAGTGGGCCTGGGGAAAACCATTGAAGTGGGAATGATTATTAAGGAGCTTTTAGCACGTGGAGAAGCAAGGAGAATACTGGTCATTTGCCCCGCAGGTCTTACCGTTAACTGGCAGAATGAAATGAAGGATTGTTTCAGGATTTTTTTTGACATCTTCGGCCGGGACTTTTCCGATACCAATCCTCATGTGTGGGAACGACACAGTTTAGTAATTGTTTCCATAGACACGATCAAAAAACCACAACGTTTGGAAAAAATGATGAAAGGTCCGGACTGGGACTTGATTGTTTTTGATGAAGCCCATCATTTGAGCAGGAAGCGATACGGCAAAAAAATAGATATCACCCAGAATTATCGACTGGCAGAGAAAATCAAGGGAAAAGCCCGGGATTTCCTTTTTCTGACAGCTACTCCTCACCAGGGGAATGCTTACCAATTCTGGTCCTTGATTCAACTTTTGGATGATCAGCTTTTTGAAGAACCAGAGGCGATGATGGATCACAGAGGTCTCCTGGGCAGGGTAATGTTTCGGCGTACAAAAAAGGAAGTTACAGATGCCCAGGGCGATCCGATTTTCATGCGGAGACAGGTGCACACCCAAAAATTTCAACTCTCCATGCGTGAGCAGAGATTTTACGATAGACTTACCGAATATCTTAAAGAAGGTTACGATGCTGCCGGCGCAGGAAAAGACAAAACCACTAAACAACAGCGCGCAGTGGGCTTTGTGATGGCTACTTTTCAGAAGATTATGTCCTCCAGTCCAAGGGCCATCAAACAGGCATTGAGGCGGCGCCTGATTGCACTTTACGCCCGCAAACAGATGTCTCTCGAAAGTGGTGCATATGGCGCGATAACCAGGCCGGAAATCTCATCTAAAATCATTAATTATCAGGAAGAGATGCGGAGAATAGTTGCTGAGTTACTGTCCTATCGAGAGTCTATCATTGACTATACGGAAGCTGATTCATATATCACAAGACTAAAACAGCGTCTTATGAAAAGGCCCCGGTTTAAGGAAGAAGTCACCCATTGGGCTCTGGATGCTATGGAATCGGGAGAAGGAATCATTGAAGCCGCGGCCAATATCCCTGATGAGGAGGAAAAAATAAAAGAACTTATAGACCTTGTGGACGAAGGACCTGACCGGAAATTTGACACATTAATTCGAGCTATTGAACAAATCAGAAGGGAACATAAGAATGAAAAGATGATCATTTTTACCCAATACCTTGAAACTCTCTATTTCCTTCAAGACGAGATAGGTAAATACTATGATCCTGAGAAGATAGCAATTGTAAGAGGTGGGCCATTGGAGGATAAAATTGCATCTTGTGAATCTTTCTGGGATGAGAATGGCGCACAGTTCCTCATCTCCACCTCTGCAGGAGGCGAGGGAATCAACCTTCAGATTTGTAGAATTCTATTCAACTATGATCTGCCGTGGAATCCTATGGCTGTTGAACAGCGTATTGGTAGAATCCATAGATACGGCCAAGCCGATACAGTTCAGGCGTATCACCTTGTTGCTGAAGGAACCATAGAAGAAAAGGTTTACGCAATTCTCGAGGAAAAACTTTTGGAGATAGCAACGACCATTGGTAAAGTAGATGCTGTCACAGGTGACGTAAGTGAGGATTTCCGGTCGGAGATACTCGGATTATTAGGATCAAGCACAAATTACACATCTCTCTACAGGGAGGCCCTTCTATATCGAGACTACGAAAGAACTGAGCAAGAGATCACCGAAGCCATCGAGGCAGCGAAAGATGCCAGCCAAGCCCTCTTGCAGCTTACACAGGACCTATCAACATTCAACCTGGAATACTACAGAGAGCTAGAAGGGAAGTTTACGCTTAAAGATTTGAAACGATTCACGGAAAAGGCGATCTTGCGCCTGGGAGGAAGCTTCATCCCCTCTGGAGATATTATTCAAATTGTTGTTCCTCCTGCGCTAAGGAAATATTCAGACGTGGCATCTCGATATGAAAACGTTACCTTTTCCAGGAAAACCGCTACCCGCAAAAAAAATGTGGATTTACTCGGGATCGGGCACACGCTTATAGATGCTTTATTAGACTTCTATAAGAGCGAATCCGTATCCGGTGAATTGTCGAATATAAAATGTGATGGTGTAGCCCCATGCCTGACATCTCGACATCTTTTTACGATTGAATTTGAGGATGGAACCAGACGAGAGCTGTATCAGAGTTTTGTTATTGATGGAAAAGAAGTTCCAGACGATTTGGATTTTCTGCTTCATAAAGACTTTAAAAAGGTTGAATCATTAGAACCTATATTGTTTAATGCGGATAAACTAAAAATGTTCACTAGGAATCATGAAGCAAAGATCCGTTCAGACTATGACGCGGTTATCAATGTCCGACACAAGTGCGTTGGCGTTCAGACTGTGAATTGAAGATACGGGAACAAAATAAGAAAATGATTCAATTAATGGAAGGGGGGACTACGATGACAGAAGATCCATATAAACCCACAGGAAAGAGCAAAAAGGCAAAAAACAGATTAGATGCAGTCGATAAAAAAGTAAAAGGAATAAAAGGACAATTAGATAATGCCCGAACTATTCTTAAAGATATAATTGTGACTGTTCCAAAACAAGCTTTTTCAAAGATTGAAGGGATAGACGATAAAAAATCAGAGGAAATCTGGAAGGAATTAAAGAAAAAAGGCTATATAAATAAAAATGGTAAGATAAAAAAGGGAATTAATCCAAATGACAAGAAATTTACACTGAACCTTACGCCTGAAAATGAAAAATTTGAGCAAGATATAACTGATATTTTAATTTTGGCCGTTCCAAGTAGTGAACAGAAAAAACGAAGCATGGTAGCTATTGCACCAGAGCGAATCGAGTTCGATTTCAATAGTCTGAAATTTTATATTGATTTTACCGTAGTGGCATCAGAACGTGATGGACAGAGTAATATTAAGGGAAGTATTATCTATGGTACCAGCAGAACGCTGTGTTTCTCGGATTGTATTTATCCAAATTCGAAAGATCCAAAAACTTGTGAAAGGTGCCAAAGGATATCAAAATGCGATGGACTTGAGGATAAACCGCTTATATCCTTTGAGATTAATCAACACGGAATGATTCAATCGAGTGGTAAGTTGGAAGGCGAATGGTGGATAAAAGACAAGTCAGATTTACTTGAGCTGCATTATCGTGCGCTAGATCTTATTTGGAAAGACGCTCTTGACTGGGCCAATGAAATTATATTGCCATAAATTCAGGTGAATAAATGAAAAAGCTGAATGTGCTTGAACTGCTAAAAAATTATCAAAATTTGGTTAAAAAAGATAAGATCCAGTTCTTACAGAAAAACACTCCGGAGCAACAAAATATTTTACAACTTTTAAACGATTTAATATCTGATTTTTCAAAAGCTTCAAAAAAAGGTGATTTGAGCACAAATTTAGACTGGCAGGATGCTCATAAAAAAGGCCGAGGCCTGTGGCAGGAACTGGCAAGTTCCGCTTTAAATGCTATTGACATCGATTCAAAAGGAAACTCGAAGTTATTTAACTACCTCGATGCTGCCACGAGCTTCGAAGAAATATTGTATGGCTTGGAGCCCTATTATAGAGATCATACGCTTCACTCGTTGTGGGTATATTTCATAGGGGAACATATCCTTAGGGATCACCTGCCTGAGAAACAAGACAGTCTCAACTGGTATTTGTACAATGACATTGAAAGTGAGACATCCTTGGACGTGCGTAGCCTTTTGGCCGAAGCCAGAGAAAGGGAGGAGGAAATCTGTAAGGGGGTCAACGATAGGAAAGATGCCATATGGTGTTTGATGGCGCTATGCCATGATTTGGGGTATTCTCTTGCTAAACTTGATAAACTCAACGAAAAAGTGCAAGGGGTTCTGGAATTTTTCGACATCCCAAGATTTAGGCGCATCGGATATACTTTAGACATTGAACATCATTATATAGCCTCGCAGTTCCTCGAACTGATGGCAATGGATGTAAGAATTGTACCCAGCAGTGATACAAAGCAAGTGCTGATAAAATGTTATAGAGATGATTCAACATATTGGAGGCTTTGCCGGGCACTTGAAAAAAAACAACATGGTATCATGAGTTCATACCTGATTTACAAGATTCTTGGTATCTTTGCGGATACGTCAGTGCGAGGCGCGGCTGAGGAGTGGGGTTTAGATGACGAAGAAGCCGTAGATAACATAATACGTGGCGACATTCTTTTTGCAATCGCACAACACGAGTTCGATTTCACCCATTTGGAATCTCTAAATAGCCTTGCCGACATTCTCATCATTGCAGACCAATTGGAGGAGTTCTCTCGGTACGGGCGTCCAATGTTAACTCGAAAATACCATGACACAACAGCCGAGGCATCGATAGCATTCGACAGATCAAGCAATGGCAAAGACATCGACATCTTTATTGGATATGAGGTTGCTGAGCACCATGATTTAGGTGTATTTTTCAAGAGGAAAGCCGAGGAGTTGTGTAGGTTTTATTCATTAAGGCAGTCTCATAGTGAAATGACTGGCAAGCGCCAGGTTTACGCAATAAAGAGTATCAAGATGACAGCCGAGAAGAACGAGAAGAAACACTTCATTCAATTTTTCAGAGATTCGGGCGACAAGGCCTTTTTACCCTCTGTTAGCTTTGAAGGACAGAAGTTAAGCGAGCGCGAGTATCCGGTTAAATGTATAGATGATAAAATCTATGTCGAATACGCCAAAGGCAAGAAAATGTCACTAGATGAGTGGTTTGATAAACATTCTAAGAAATGATGATTTTCTATTAAACACCTTACTTTTTGTTTTCGAATAAAATAGGATTGTATTGATAATATGAAACCATATGGGAAGGAATTGATCCTGGATCTACATTATTGCGACCCAGTGACATTTACGAGAGAGAATATTAGAGATTATTTTCGTAAACTGTGCGACTTAATTGATATGGAGCGATGCAAGTTGTCTTGGTGGGATGATCATGGCCTGCCACCTGAAGAATGCCAGACTGAACCACATTTGAAAGGGACTTCTGCCATTCAATTCATCTTGACGAGCAATATTACGATTCACACTTTAGACTTGTTAAAAAAAGCGTATATAAATATATTTTCATGCAAAGATTTCGATGCAGATGCTGCAATAAAATTTTCTGCTGATTGGTTTAAGGGTGAAATTGTCAACTCTCATGTGATTGAAAGGAAATAAAAAATGATCCTGAATGAAAAAGAAATCACCATTCCAAGGAATAAAGAAGCTAATCAAACTTTTGAGTACTTTTCAAACAAAATATCTGATCAACTGACGCAAGATAAAATTCCTGTTCGGTTTGTCATTACACGAACAGATCGGGACAACTATTATTGTGAGTTAGGAGTACTTTCAGATTTTGGTAAATATAAAATTCCACCCGAAAATCATATTTTCAATTTTGAAAAACGTTATTTTGAAGACGTAAATCAATTTAATGTAGTTTTACTTGTTCCAACAGGTATTGGCGCTGATGTTGGAGGACATTCCGGTGATGGCGGCGCTTTGGCTAGATTTATAGCATCGGCATGCGACAATCTTATTACACATCCCAATGTAGTCAACGCAGCCGATATTAACGAATTAACGGAAAATACACTCTATGTTGAAGGTAGTGTAATTACACGTTTAATGATGGGGACGATTGGTCTTCAAAAAGTACGCTCGAATCGTATCATGTTGGTTATTGATGACAACTCGGATGCATTCTTCAATGAAGCGGCCATTAATTCTGCATCAGCGGCCAGAGCAGCAATGGGGCTTGACTTGCCTCTTGTAGTAAAAATGGATGACAAAATGCTAATGCGATCTCTTTATTCTAGTTCTGGTAGGGCGGTCGGGCGGATAGAATATCTTGAATATTTATATGAAATCTTAAAAGAGCATAGTTCACAATATGACGCTGTTGCATTATCTTCAAACATCAAAGTTCCTGAAAACTTTCATTTAGATTATTTTCGTGATGAAAATGGTGATATGGTAAATCCATGGGGCGGTGTTGAAGCCATGCTTACTCATGCAATATCGCTAATGTTCGATGTCCCTTCAGCCCACTCTCCAATGGCAGGTTCACGTAAAATCCTCAACTTAGATGTAGGTGTTGTCGACCCCCGTAAATCTGCAGAAGCTATATCCACAACTTATCTTCATTGTATTTTAAAGGGACTCCACAAGAGCCCGAGGATTATTAATAATCCTGCGACACATGGTAACTCTGGTATTCTGACTGCCACAGATATTTCCTGCCTCGTCATCCCGGATAGATGCGTAGGTCTGCCGACTCTGGCAGCGCTTGAACAGGGCATCCCTGTTATAGCTGTAAAAGAAAACAAAAATCGAATGAAGAATAATCTCGAAGAATTGCCATTCGCGCCCGGCAAATTTTTTGTGGTGGAAAATTACTGGGAAGCGGTTGGTGTGATGAACGCTCTCAAGGCCGGAGTAGCGCCGGAGTCAGTGCGTCGTCCTCTCGCACATACCAAAGTCATTGATGCGAACTACACTCACACGACTTTTACCACTCAGCAACAACAGATTGATAAGCAAGAGACCGAAAATAAACCTTATCCTATGACTGCTTCTTCCTCTGCCAAATAGTGGAAAGTTGACCACTGCTACTGATCGCATGCCCTCCCTGCAGTCTCGGCGCGGGAAGGGGGGTGCGCTAGCTGTTTAAGTTAAAAAAAAAGCAAACGAAAACCACCAAAATTCTGATAGACCAAATTTTACCATATTTGCAGAGATTGAGGAGTTGCTGACTGAATCGCCATGTACCGACGTTTTTCTCGGGGCTGAATCATTAAATGACGGAGTTTTACGTATTCTTAACAAGGGAGTGAATACAGAAAATAATATCAACGCCGTCATCAACCTTTCGAAGAATGTTAAGGTGATTTTGGGGTTATTATTATTTATTCCCGACGCAACAGAAAAGCAGCTTGATGACCAAATACAAGCAATTGAAAAAGTATTGCCTATGGTGGACGCCATTGAACCGGAAATATTATCTGTGAACCAGGGAACAGAATTTGCGAGTCAGCCCGAAAAATATGGAATTAAATTGTGGGCTACGGAAAGAACGATTAACGACAGTTGGTGTTACGGTTTGTGCCCTGACATACCATGGACCTTTAATAATAGTAATGATGCAGAGATATGGTTTGAACATTATGACAAATTGAGGAATCTAATAGAAGACTTCGTGCAGCCACATTACTGGGATTCTATTGATCACGTCCGCCTTAGGTTCTAATTGCGAGATATATTCGAGGTGGATAAAACATGGGGGTCAGCCCGTTCATTCTTGACAAAGTAAAGCTGAGACGTGAAGAATGAAGACCTATGCTGGTGACAATCTAAATCAAACGGATGTCGGGGGCGGACCACGATTGTGAGTCCTATGATCGTATTATGAGTTACGATGCTATAGTTTTTGATCTTGAATGCAAATGGGATCTACTATTGACCCCATGTCAGATAAAATCTTTGGTGAAAAGGACGGCGATCCTGTGGAAGCCTTCCTGTGTGGGATGATGAGTATTTAAAAAATATCAGGATTGATGAAAAATATCTCAAAGGGATCATTTTGCAGTCCCGCGGCAAACTTAAGGGCAATTGCTTTATCATCACACCGGAGACATGCACCCTGATTGGTGATACAACCATGAAAAACAGCGCCGGTAATGATGTGCATTTTAAGATGCTGAAGTTTCCTTACAAAATACTCGAAGATGTCTCCCGCAATTTTCAGATACAGCAGCCGCCAAGCTCCCAGGAAAATGTCAATAACCTTATCAATTCCACAGGGTTTTATTTTAACGATGGTGAAATATTGACATTTAAAGAGCTGTATGAAGTCGTTCAACTATCGGGTTTGTCAGTAAGATTGAAGGCGATTGCAGGAACTCGAGGAGACCCTGTACTGGCTGGAACTGACCGTTGAAGCCGGGACATTCTCCTCCGAGCGATTGAACGACCTCATAAGCGAAGCTGACGAACTGACCGCCATTCTCGTCACCTGCGCCAAAAACGCAAAACACAAACGGGACGAAAAATGAAATCAAAAATTCATCCTTCCCACAAGTGGACCTTCCGCGCCCGCTTCAGGCGAAATGCTTTTGGGTGGCGTTCGCAGCCTGCGATAAAGCGAATCAAGGAGGCTGTGTCGGAAATCAAAAAGGCGGCCCGCAAAGATCCGATATTGGGCGCTGAAGGTGCCGTGTTACTTTTAGAAAAACTGTCCCTTGCAATTGAGCAGGTGGACAGCTCGTCGGGCGCCATCGGGACGGCGGTCAACAACGCCATAAAAACCCTTGTACCCATCATCGCCGGGGCTCCGGCCGACGACGTATTGCGCGACAAGTGGATGGAACGTCTCTGGCGGGCGGTGGAGGAGGACGAGATGCCCTACATTGAGCTTCTGCCGGATTACTGGGGAGAGCTCTGCGTCACTGCTGAGCGGGCTTCACGCTGGGTGGATGAGTTTATCGAAACGGTGCGGATGGTCTGGGGTCCGAATCCGGAGCTGCGCGGCTATTTCAAGGGCACAACCGCCTGTTTGAGCGCATTGCTCAAGGCCGGGCGGAATGACGAAATCCTGGAATTGCTCGAACTCGCGCCTTACAAATTATGGCATGATCGAGAGTGGGGCGTGAAAGCACTGGCCGCCATGGGCAAGAAGGCCGAAGCGATTCGTTATGCTGAGGACTCCCGTGGGCTGAACGACAGCCCCATCGCCATTGCCATCGCCTGCGAAGAGATCCTGCTGTCAAGCGGTATGGCCGAAGAAGCCTATAACCGCTACGCCATCGAGGCCAATCAGAAGATGACCTACCTTGCGACGTTTCGCACCATCGCCAGGAAATACCCACACAAGGAGGCAAGCGATATCCTGCGTGATCTCGTAGCCAGTACTCCGTGTGATGAAGGCAAGTGGTTTGCAGCAGCGAAATCGGCGGGGCTTTACAGCGACGCAATCGAACTGGCCAACCGAACGCCCTGCGATCCCAAAACACTCACCCGGGCTGCGAGGGACATGGAGACGACAGAGCCAATATTTGCTGTCGAGGCCGGTATGGCTGCGCTTCGGTGGCTGGTTAAGGGGTACGGTTACGACATCACCGGCATGGATGTATGGGCGGCTTACAACCACACCATGAAAGCCGCCGAGAATGCGGAGCGCAAGTCCGAAACCATTGAGCGAGTCCGCAAGCTGGTCGCGGGCGAGGTCTACGGTGATCGGTTTGTCACCAGGATTCTCGGTCCTGAACTTGGCTTGCATGAACATCTATACAAGCTTTCAAAGAAAGTATAAAAGTAAAGGATGTCCTCTTATCCTTGTCTATACATTCCGGAGATCGTTTTAATTGGAAAATTCAATGGGGTCTGGCATGTCCGGATTATGAAATTGGGAAGGAAGCATGTGAAGAGAAATGACGAAAAGAAAGTATAGTATCGGACAGAGGTTGATGAAATCATTGACCTTGGAGCAGATCGCCGGCTTGCTTACAGTAGTGTCAGCTTCAACCGATTTGAACATCTACATGGAGAAGTTCGAAAAAATCGACCCGGACATGGCGATGACTGTGAAAAAAATTCTGGCCGCAGATAAGGATTCAGCAAGCAGAGGTAAAACCAGGCGATTGACGTCCCTTCAACGAACAATGGAGTACTGGTTTTCACTATGGGGCAACTATGATGGCATCATAAGTGAAGTAGGTGATGAGGAAGGTAAATATGCGGTTCAGGACCATCACTGGGAAGAGCCGTATTTTGATGGCTGGAGCCTTGCCAGGGATCTGGAACCTGTCGCGGAAGATATGTTGACGCTGATGGAGGATGTCTATGATGAAGTGGATGATCCGTATCTGTTTTTGAAGGCTCTGGAGGAAATTGATGACCAAATTGGCTCATATCCCGAATGGATGGGCGCTGACCATGGGGAACCGTGCGTTCTGGAAGAAAAATTGACGCAATGCGTTTTGAAGTGGCTGTGGTTATCGTCGCGGCACGAAAGAGATCCCGGCCAAACCTTTGCGGAAAAGACTTTTGATCTTGAAAACGCCTTTGAAATGGTGGAACTGGATAAAGACGCATTGATTGTTTTTTTTATCCGGCTCCGTGATGGTGTCTGCCGGGAGATTTATGAGTTTCTAAAAGAGGGCGATCATGATCTGGATTTGAACAACACCTATTCGGCCTGGCACCACATCAACCACAATTATGAAGAACGGTTTGATGCAGGCAAATACCTTGAATCCTGCCGAAAACACCTCGTCAAAAACTGGCGATACGGCCGGCCGCTTGTTGATGAGGCCTTGAAGCAAAACGATTTTCAAAAGGCTGAATCTTTCCTTGTCAAAACATTCGCAAGTTATTTGGAAGGGCATGGGGGAAAAAGGTGGTGCCCGGAGACTTCTTTGCTCCTTATAGAGAAAAGGTCCTTTGTTAATAAGGGTGATGAAGAGATTGCTTCATTATTAACAAGTTGGGCTGATGTTGCGAAGCGGCTGAACCATCCGGGCCGCAGCGCCGCCGCCGTATTACAGGCCGTGGCATTTCATACGCCGGAAAATTGGGATACGGTCCTGAAGGCGTACCGAAGTCTATCCAAACCGGATACTCAAGGGACGTTTGCTCCGCTTTTTGTCCAGTGGAAAAATGAAATGGCGGCTCGAAGCTACCCTTATTTTATGGACTCACGTAAAGTTACTGACACTTGGATTCACTGGTTGATTGACGCCATATTAGATGTCAAGCAAGATAAAAGATGGTTTTTAAACAAGCTCACTGAGTGGCTCTCTGATCTAAAAGACAATACAAAAGCGGTGAAAAAACAGTGGCACTGGCTGGCCTTATTAACCAGAGATCTTCCCCAGAGTGAAAAGATCAAAGCAAAACATCCTTCTTTTTGGGAAACCGTTCTTCCTGAAGGTGATTCCAGGGGAGATATAACCGCCTCTCGGTGTAAGGGTTTGCGGGAAATGGAAGCCGGTCCATACCTTGAAACCGCCCTGGAAGTCTGGCAAAAGCAACTACGGCTTGTTGTTCCTGATCCTGCCAATGCTCATAAATCGAATTATGAGGAATATGCCCGGTGGGCTCAGGCGTTATTTGAACTCAACAGAGACGAATACAGCGTTTTGATAACTCACTGGCGTAAAAAACACAATCGACGCCGAAACCTGTGGCGGGATATGAAAGCAAGGCATCTGCCGGTTGGTTGACAAAAGAGTAAAATCACCGTCCAAATTGAACGGGTGCGGGGATTTTTGGTATATTGCCGATTTGAGTAAAGCACAGGGCAAACAGGAATTGTTCACTCATCAATCGCCTCAGAAACTCAAGATTCTTCGCGAACATGCCTTGATTGAAAGCGCCGTTTCTTCAAACCGCATTGAAGGTATAAATGTTGACCAGTCCCGGATCAGAACTATTGTTTTTGGAAAGACGCTTTTGAAGGACCGGAATGAAGAGGAGGTCCGGGGCTACCGTGACACCTTGGCTGAAAAGGGTAATACCCTTAAAAAGGGGGAATAGAGAGGGTAACAAGTTGTATTGCACAATCACCTGATGAAAAGACATATGTGGAGATCCCTTTTATCGAGTATTTGGTGGAGAACTTTAATCTACTTGTATTGCATAACCATACGATTGTATGGTATAAGTATACAGTATGAATGTTTTGACAGAAATATTATCATCCAGAATTTAATATTTGGAGACAGGAAAATGAAATTCAAAGTAATGATGGAGTTTAATGAGAGTTTGCTGCCTGCACTTCAAAAAAGCCCGCAGGAATTTGCCAGTGAAATACGCTTGCTGGCAGCAGCCAAGTGGTATGAACTGGGACTTGTTTCCCAGGAGAAGGCAGCAGAAGTTGCCGGGTTGAACCGTTTGGATTTCCTTTTGGCAATATCTCGACTTGGAGTTTCTCCTTTTCAATATACAGCCAAAGATGTCCGCAAAGAGGTAGAAAATGTCAAATAATCTGCCAATGCAGGATGGGATCGTGCTCAATGCTTCGCCGTTGATCGTGCTGTTTAAGTCCGAGCTGGAATTTATTCTGCCCGGTCTTTTTAAAAAAATTGTTGTACCTGAGGCTGTTTGGAAAGAAATCTCAGCTTACGATGATAAGGCATTCAAGGGACTCTTAAAAGCCATGTGGGTGAGGTGAGAAAAGCAGGATTGTACCTCAGGATGATCTTGTGAACCGTTTGACAATTAAAGAAGAAAAAGATTCATAAAAGCCCCCACAAAAGCCCTCCAAAAAAGGAAACAGATGGCACAATCACCTGATGAAACAACCTATGTAGAAGTTCCCTTTATCGAGCAGTTAAAGAAGATGGGCTGGGAACATATTGAGGGTGATATTGATGTGCCGTATTTGACGGAGAGGGAGAGCTTCCGCGACGTGTTGTTGGTACCCAGGCTGCGGTCCGCCCTGAAAAAAATGAATTATGTTTTGATTCCGTTTATTCGGAATAGGAGGTTTTATGAGCACACTCACCGATTTAGAAAAAATATCTGAAAAGTATTCTGAATCTGCTGAAGAGTTTATCCGGGCAGGTGTGATAATGAACCTTAAAGAAAAACAGCGATTGCTTCAGATCGAACGTTTTGAAATTTTGTCCAGATATCAGGCGACCACCGCGGATGAATTAAATCAGAAAATCACTGAAGGAAAGGCGCCGGAACATCCTGGATGGGAAGATTTGATCGAGCTTAAAAATATTGAAGCGGAAATAAAAGAGATAGAGAATGATATCAAAACATTATAAGCAAATCCAAAGAAATGTTGAGCTTAAATTTTCCGACATTTTACAATCCACCGAGCTAATCCAGGGGACAGCCGGTAGAATTAGAAAGCTCAGACTTTATCCTGGATTTTTGTCTGTTGAAGCGATTCGACAAAGTCGAAGCATCCATGGTTGATTGTTATAAAGAATAAACGGAAAGAAACCATTATGATGACATTGCGACAATTTTCTGCGGAACCATCCACAATCCCCACCATTACCAGTTGGTATATTGCCGATTTGAGTAAAGCGCAGGGCAAGCAGGAATTGTTCGCTCATCAATCGCTTCAGAAACTCAAGATTCTTCGGAATAGGGCAGGGGGTCAGGTCTGCTCTTGACTCATGTTAGAGGGTGAAATCCGAGATATCCATGGAATGTTGGCATTTTGGGGGTGGGATTGGGCGGAGGTTGTTACGCATTTTGCACGGGAGTTTTTATCCGTAGGAATTGATTTGCGAACTTGGTGACATAAACTCAGGAGTAAAATCACTGGTGCAACAGGTATTTCGTGGAGAAATTGTAAGTTTAAGAGGCACTATGACTTTAGCTGAAATAAAACGTCTTATTACTAAAGGTGAATCAGAAACCCTGGAGTTAAAGAAGTCTACGGGACAAATTAAACGGGCAGCAGAAACCCTGTGTGCCTTTCTTAACGGAAAGGGCGGGAGAGTGATTGTTGGTGTTACTCCGGATAGAAAGATTACAGGTCAGCAAGTATCCGATAAAACCCAGCAAGACATTGCAGCCATTTTTAGGCGTTTTGAACCACCAGCCGCCATCGAGACCATTTATCTTTCTCTCCCTGATTCAGAACGGAAATTGATTGTCTTCGAGGCAAAATTTGATCAGTCCGTCTACCCTTTTAGCTTTGATGGGCGGCCTTATCAACGTTTAGGGAGCACCACATCTATTATGCCCCAAGAACGGTATCAGCAGCTCTTGATAGCCCGTATGCATGACCGTCACCGGTGGGAAAACATGACTGCTGTTGACGAAAATATTTCCGGCCTTGATCAGGAAGAGATATTGCGTACAGTGCGTATTGGCATTTCCACGGGTAGACTATACCGGAATCGACCGGGTCAGACCCTGGAGATGTTCTTGACCGTCTTGGCCTCAGTACTCATGGCGAAATTCTAAATGCCGCTGTAGTCTTGTTCGGCATAAACTTTTTACCTTATTATTCGCAATGTCACCTGCGCATGGCAAGGTTTAAAGGTATCGATAAAACAGAGTTCCTTGATAATCGTCAAATCCACGGACATGGATTCAAATTACTGGATGATGCGATGTTGTTTCTCCAACGCCACCTTCCGGTTGCCGGTCGAATTCAGGCTGGACTATTTGAACGTGTAGATGAGCCTCTGTTTCCGGTAGCAGCCCTTAGAGAAGCTCTGGTCAATGCCATTTGCCACCGCGATTACTCACACCCTGGTGGTGGAATTAGCCTGGCAATTTATGACGACCGGTTGGAAATTTGGAGCGATGGAACCCTTCCTTTTGGACTGCGTGTTGAGGATCTCAAGCAAGACCATCTTTCCCGTCCACGCAACCCTCTTGTTGCAGGAGTTTTTTACAGGCGTGGACTCTTTGAGCAATGGGGTCGAGGAACTCAAAAGATAGTTGAACTCTGTGTCAAAGCGGGACATCCTGAGCCTGAGTTTATAGAGCAGGCTGGCGCTGTCGGTGTCCGCTTTCTTCCAAGCAGCTACATAGCTCCTAACCGTGTAGCCCATGATCTCACATCAAGGCAACGGCAAATCTTACAAATATTATCAGGAGACAAGTTCCCTTTGAGAGATATTATGAAAAGACTTACTTCACCACCCGCTTCGGCAACGGTTCGTGACGATCTTTATCACCTGAAGCGTATGGGGCTCATTGAGTTAAAAGGGCGAGGGCGTGGAGCAATTTGGGTACTGGTAACGCCAGGTGAATAAGCTGGAATGCGCTGGTGAATAAGCTGGAATGCGCTGGTGAATAAGCTGGCTGTCATCTTGGATCTTACTGATCTCAGGGCGAATGCGGGAATGCACCTGCCGCCGCGTTATTGCAGAAAGCGTTTTCGTGGAGAACTGTAATCCATGGCAAAGAAGAAAAAACAGAACAGTACAGGCAAGGAATTGGCCTTGCAACAGCCGGCAAGTCAAGACTTTTACCAGAACATCAATGCTATACTGGAACAGACGGGGCAGTCTGTGTGCTGAAAAGACATAGGGAGCCTACATTATTCACGAAATGTAGAAATTGCAAATATATTAAGCGCGTTCAACAAGAAGGAACCGTATGGCACAATCACCTGATGAAAAAACCTACGTAGAAGTTCCCTTTATTAAGCAGTTAAAAGAGATGGGATGGGATCACATCGAGGGTGATATTGATGTGCCGTATTTGACGGAGAGGGAGAGCTTCCGTGATGTCTTGTTGACAGGAAGATTATGGGCAGCGCTGAAAAGGATCAATCTGGATGATGAGGGCAAGCCGTGGCTGGATGATGAGCGGACCAGCTATGTAGTGAGCCAATTAGAGCACATCTCGATGATGATTGAGATTGTAGGAGCAAAACGGTGGAAATGGAAAGGATAGGAGTGTGCTGAGGCGTAGGCCTCGCGCCATGTATTTTATGTGATCATCTTTATGACCAAGAGGTGTTAGCACACAAAAATATAGGTTAAATCAATTAGTTGCTTATGTGATGGTTATGTGACGGGGTGATGGAAATGCATGGGCAAAAACCAAGTATTCTCCTGCGAAATTTGGCTACACCATTTACAAAATGTACAAGTTGTAAAATATGAATCTACCTATCAATATCCATAAAGTGCTGCAGGGCCGCCCTGTGGAGTGGGAGCGGCTTGAGTTTAAACGCGGCCGGAATACAGAGGCCGTTTTGCACACCCTGTGCGCTTTTGCCAATGACTTCCACAACCTGGGAGGGGGCTATATCTTCCTTGGTATTGCCGATGATAATGGCTCTCCCGCTCCTCGTTTTGAGACTGATGATGATCGAACATACTTTGTGAGTTATTTTCCTGCTCATCCCCTTGTCGTTTCGAAAGAGACCGGACAAGTCGGGATCAAGTCGGGACTAGGTCGGGACCAAGTTACCGCACCAGTTACCGCACAAGTGCAGCAAGCAGCGGTATATAACGACCGAAGCAGGGAATGAGGTCTTAAAAACATGAACGAATTTTTAAAAGCTTTTCCCTAATGGCGCCGGAAAGAAGAAACCTGAATTGGATTAGGGAGTAAATGAACGGAAAGAAACCATTATGATGACATTGCGACAATTTTCTGCGGAACCATCTACGATCCCTACAATCGCCAGTTGGTATCTGGCCGATCTGAGTAAAGCACAGGGCAAGCAGGAATTATTCACTCATCAATCCCCTCAAAAACTCAGGATTCTTCGCGAACATGCTTTGGTTGAAAGCGCCGTTTCTTCAAACCGCATTGAAGGCGTAAATGTTGACCAATCCCGGATCAGAACTATTGTTTTTGGAAAGACGCTTTTGAAGGACCGGGATGAAAAGGATTTATCAGGCAAATACAGGCTTACCAATATTTTTGGTGAAAAAGACGGGGATCCGGTTGAGGTTTACCATGTGTGGAATGACGAGTATTTGAAAAATATCAGGATTGATGAGAAGTATCTCAAGGGGATCATTTTGCGGTCCCGCGGCAAGCTAAAGGGCAATTATTACATCAGCAATTATGAAATGCACAAAGGAAGAACGGAAGTGAAACATGAGAAGGAGTTATTATGAAATCGTTTGAAAGCGTCACATTGATGAAAAATGAAAGTGACGCCATCAAAGCAACCATCAAGATGCTAAAAAGTGAATTCTCCATAGCTAAAGTTATTCTGTTTGGATCAAAGGCCCGCGGAGACCATGACGAGTATTCAGATATCGATTTGCTTGTAGTTGCTTCCAGGTCGCTGCATTGGAAAGAAGAGAAGGCCATTATTGGGGCTTTATTCGATATCGGTATGGAATATAATGTTATTTTCAGTCCGTTGTTCACATCCGTTGATGAGTGGGAGAATGGTATATTCACGGAGTTTCCTGTTTACCGGGAAATCTCACGAGATGGAGCTGTAGTGTTATGAGCCGACAAATTGTCTATGTTTTCAATAAGTTGTAGAATTACCGAGACGTTAAAAGTATCCCCTCTTCCCTTGAGGGGGTAGTGGGTAACCCCGTGCCGGTTCAAGTCCGGCCTTCGGCACCATACAAAAATAAAGGGTTTAACAAGTATCGTCTCTGTTAAACCCTTTTTTTATTGTCTTAAACGCTGTATACCCTTAAAAAATGCTTTAACTAAAGGCATTGACAAGCCCTACCCTGTTTCTTTTTTATCTGATTTTTCGTTTTGGGTAACGGTTTGGGTAACATTTGCGAAATATACCTCCAGCTGCTTAACCGCTTTCCGGGCGTCTCCTTCATCAACCGTATTGTATCGATCAAACATTTCCCTTGTTGAATGCCCTGTGATTTCCATGATGACAGATTCAGAGACCCCGGCCTTCCGCATGTTTGTATTGAAGGTATGGCGTAGGTCGTGGAAAATAAAACCGCCCTTAATAAATCTACCGTATTCAATACCGGCTTTTTTACAAGCACGCTTTATCCCGGCCCGGATATCTGTAATAGCTTTTCCGTTGTACTGAAAAATATGGTTATCCTCACTACTTCCTTGAATCCGGTTCGGCATTGACAGCAACATTTTATATAATTCATCACAAACAGGAATGCCCCTTGCTTCTTTATCCTTAGTATCCTCGGGTTCAAGTTGAATCATACGGCCTGCAAGGTCAACCTTATCCCATGTCAGATTAAGGATCTCACCCTTGCGCATACCTGTATAGTACCCCATGTTTATAATCGCCTTAGTGTGCCCCTCTGAGTGCCCCACGAGTGCTTTAAATTCATCCGGTAAAAGTATCCTGTCTCTAACATCAGAACCGGGCTTTAACGTCTTTTTAACCCTCTTGAAAGCCTTTAAGGTGTCCCCTCCGATAATGTCATTGTCAAAAGCTTTATAGATCATTGTCTTTGCCTTGCCGACCTCATGATCTACCGTACCTGACGCCTTGCCCTGTTTTAAACGCCTGGCCTGGTAATTTTCAAGATCAGCCGGCTTAATGTGACCGACAATCGTATCACTAAAAATAGAGTTGAACTTATTCAGATTAATTTTAATGATATCGTATGAAGCAAGTGCTTTGACGCTTTCAAGATTTAAATACCACTTGGTAAGTTCATCAAAGGTCATTTTTACATCCGGTTTAATATCAAGCAGCCGGTTTTCTCTCTTTTGTGTCTTGCGCTTGCTCTCTGCTATCTGGGCATCTTCAATAGAATAGCCGTTCAATTCCTCAAAAGAACCAACATATTCTTTGCGCTGTTTTCCACCAGGCAGGCGGTATTGAATCCAGTATTTAATCCTTTGGCCTCGTTTTGCCTGGTCAAGATCCTCGCCGCATTTACATTTTTTGTTTTTTACAGCCTGCTTATTACGGCATATTGGACATTCTGCTAAAATTGACATAAAACCCCCCTTTCCTCAAAGTTTTTAAATTACAAAATCGTGTAAACCCCTGATTCCTGGTACAACCGTAACCCTTCGTCAAGCGTAGATCGTTTAATATAGCGGCTCTGAGCAAGTCGTTTTTTGCAAAACCATTTAAAATAAGGGATAAATGGCCGCTTGCTCTGCTTTTTTCATTTATCCTGGTTCAAGGCTCCAAAAACAGCCGATTTAAGGCCCTCTTTTTTTCAACCCTTGCCTAACCCCTTCGTTAAAAGCGAACTCTTAACCCTGCTTGTCACGGGTAGCCCAGGGCGCATAAAACGCCCCGGGTTGTTAATGGTCTACCCTCGGCAACATAAGAACGTCCATTGCCGGCGCTCTCGCGCGGCCATTTAATCACTTAAATCTGCAATCCTTCAGGGTTTTGAGATAAAAAGTCTTTCGCCGCCTGAATTTCCTCATCAGTTCGGCCCTGAAGTCTCGCCCACAAAGCAACCAGCGCCGCTATGGATACAGGTAAGCCCGCAAATTCCACCATATCGGCAGGCCCATAATCAGTTGGAGAATCGTCCTCAATCCTATAAACCGGCAATCCATAAGAAGACAGCGGGCTCCAGGTTGTCAATTTGTGTTCGATTCCGTCCCTGTCTGAAAAAATTATGATTTCCATATACACCTCCCAAAAAACAGAAACGCCCCAGGTGCTCTAAACGGTCATCAACTACCGTCCCGGTCATTACTGATACCGGACACCTGAAGCGTTCTAATTTTAAAGGATTAAAAAAAGGCATAACGCCGCCTTTCGCGGTTGATGATTTTTAGATAGTTTATTCATATCAAATCATTTCGCTTTGTCAAGCCCTAATCGTTTCAGCATTTCAAACTGCCGAAACTCCCGGTAAAGATCCGGCCGGAATAAACACCACAAGAGAAGATAACAGCCCTCCAGATCAAAAAACGGGATTTTAGCCTTTTCGTCCCAATGGTTACAACCCTCACACGTCCAGGAATCAAGCCTCTGCCTTACAGCTTCATTTAGGCAGTCTGAATATTTTGAGCAACAGGGGTTTCGCATTTTTGTTAAGAGCCCTGCTTTAAGATGGTGTTATCTCTAATGTTATTCTGGCCTTAGCGGCGTCTGTGCTACCGCCATATGTAATGCACTCAATTGCATCGCCAACAGCGACCGTATTTAGGGCACTTGGGGTTGAGCTATCTACAGTCCCAGCGGCAGAGCCACTATAAGCGATTGTGATAGCGCTGTCTGTTATCGCCGTTCCGCCAAGCTCAAAAGTAATCGCGGCGTCGCCAACGGTTATAGCTCCGTCAATTACCGTGTAAATTTTAGTAATCGTACCCGCTATTGGACTCACAACCCAATGGCTGGCTGCCGATGAAATATCGTCAATTTCAGCCGTTATATACTTTTTCTGAGCATCGACATAAGCCTTGATTGACTGCTGTGTAGCTAAATGGGTAGCGCTATCAGCCGTCATGGCGTCTTCATCTTTAACAGCCGTGCCGGAAACACCAGTGTTGAAAACAGGGCTTGTTAAAGTCTTGAGAGTCAGGGTTTGTGCTACGCCTTCTACGACAACCTGATCGTTTGCGGTCAGGGTCGGATGCTCTAAATAGTATGTTGATTTTGCCCCGCTTGAATACCCATACCAATACGGCGTGGCTACCCCATATCGAAGCTTGTGCACGGTTCCGGCATAGGCCAAAGTAACAACAAAGGCAAAGGCAACAATGGCTATAATAATATGTTTCAATCGTCTCATTTTTTATTCCTTCCTTTTTTTTCCATATTTTAAGTTAAGTTGACATAATTCCAGACAAAAAATGTTTCGAATCTTTGAGTAAAAACGGCCTGTGTGCCCGCTAGGAAGAAATTCAAGCAAGCGCCGGACTAGCGGGCACTTGTAGAGGCAGGGTCACAGGCCAAAACCCTGAATGAAACCCCGGCGCCCTATGCCGTAAAAGCCGTGAGTTGAGGTCGTGACAACCCGGCGAAGAAATCCTCATCTTTGATCTGCTTAAAAGACGTTATCACCTCCCCTTTCGCCTTCTGGGTCGTCGTGACCTTACCATTCGCAATATCGGTAATGGCCCTGAGCAGCTCATTCTCCGTCTTACCCTCGGCGGCCAAGTCGATGATCTGAGATTTACACTTAGCCGAAATAGCATTGGCCCTGGCCAAAATGTCAATGAAGGTCTCGTTGTCGATGGTCATCTGTTTCTTGGGCCGGCTCTTATTAGAAACCGACACCAGTTGTGGTTTGTTCAAAGCTCTGCAAAAATCCTCGGTTGATAAATCTTTTAATTTTAACATTTTCATTTCTCCTTTTTGTTGTTAAATCAATTACTTAATGATTTCACCATGCACCTTGTCAGCATCATCTTGGCTAAAAGTAAGTAGGCGTCCGGGTTGATTAAACTCAGACATGACGAAACCTTTCAAAATCGGGATCTTAATTTGATTCAAAGCTGCGTGGCCGGGACCAACAATTTCGCGCCAGGTGCCGCTAAAATCCTTCTCTCTTAACAGCTCGGAGCAAGCGAATAGCCTGTGTAGTTGCAAAATTAGAACCTTCGCGGCGTCGTCATAAAGCTTTGCTTCCGTTTCAAGCCACCTCCCAGCCAGCTCGGAGAATCTTAAATCCAGGTTCTGCCGTGCCTGGGTGAAATCGACGTTGAGTTGATCGACTTTTTTCTGCAAGGCTGGGGTTAAAATTAAATCGCGATTTTCCAGGCCCCGAAACTTCAAAATCTCTTTCTCAAGGGAGACGACCTTGGCAGAATCATCAGCAACCAGGGCAGCTTCAAGCTGACCGGTCAGTTGGTCAATTTTCTGCGCCGTCCCACCGCGCTGCACCTCAATTTCTGCGATCCTGCCCTCAACAGCCTTGATCTCGTTTTCAATCTGGCTAACCATCTTGCCTAATTTTTTAAACTCTTTGCTCATAATAAACCCTCCTTTTAATTCGATGTCAAAACTCTAATCATTAGACTATAATCCATGGCGTCATTTTTTTTACAAATAACGGCTCTGTTTTAAGCGAAAATCTGAAAAATTCAAGGAGCTCCTCCACCTCCTGGATTGAAAGACCGGCGCTTGATTCCGGTGTGCTGGCCGGTGACTTCAACAATTCTTCCAGTTCCTGACAGGCAATTTTTGCATCAATTAAAATATCGCCATTATCGAGGCCCTTGATAATATCATCCAGCTTTATTTCAGACAGCTCCACCGCCTTAATCTTCCGGGTAAAAGCTGGATCGAGATTTTCGCTTAAGGCCCGATCCGCAAGGTCACGGTCAATCGACCGTTTTTTTCCCGACCAGACCCAGGCAGATGGGGGGATTTTGCCGGTCTTGACCAGCCTCGAAACGTAAGCCCTCGACACGCCTCTGTGGCGGGCGTATTCCGCCTGACTCATTTTCATGACAACCTCCATGTAAAAAGTTAACAACTTCAAAGTTAACAACTTCCCGGGGTGGCTAACTAAAAATCAAAAACGCTGCGCTAACCTCGGGTTAAAATGTTTTTCCTAGTACCTTTTTCATCAATAAACCACTCCATTCGCAAGAGCGGCATTTGTAATTGAAACGACTTTATCATCAGCATCAAGCGTGACACTTGTACCTGTTGCAAGGAAAAAGGTCCCGACATTATTATCGGGGGACCCATCTGAGATAAAATCCTGTTCGGTTCGAGCGGTAATTTTATAAAAACCCCTACCGTAAGATTCCCTGAATTTAATTCTGCCCCTTCAGCACTCTCATAGATAATCTCATCGTCTTGGAATGTGCCGGAAATGCTCTCAAGATAAAGCCGCCCATCGCTACCGGTGTCCACTACTCCGATTATGGTCGCAGTCGCCCCGGAGGTAGCGCCGGTTATCGTGTTGAAGGCTGTAAACGAGCCTGTTTGAGCGTCAAAATCCAATCCCGGATAAATTATCGGTTGAACGGACAGCATTGATCGGCTTACAGCGGTCGGGCTGTTGGAAGGATGTTGCCCAGGTGTCGGAGGCATGGCAATCGCTGTGATTGAAAAAAGTAGTAATGATATAATAAAAAGTAATTTTTTCTTCATCATTCCCCGCCCGTGCGCGTTGCTGGCCCATCCGGTTTTTGTTGCCAGGTCAAATCCAAGGATGTTCACGTAATGCCTTCATTGCTTTCCGTATCAATCTTTTTTATATGCTTGATGCCGATCTGTACCGGAGCCGGGACCTGATCCTCAAATCCTCGCGCTGAGTTTTCAAGCTCAATCTGTCCGGCGAGATGTCCGTTTTGTTTTATTTTTTGCCTGGAATAAACGGCATAGCTTTTGTTGAAATCTTTAAAAAACCACTTTTCGCCGTCCATATGTAAATCCTTGCATAATTGAATCCAGCCACCGAATCCTTGTTGAATAACAGCATTCGTTATCGGATCGTCAAATTTAACCGATTGATAAAAGCCAATATGCCGAACAGCTCGCAGAACTTCAGCGGCCTGGATCTCCGCCCGATCCGCTACGTTCTCAGGTCCGCCGGTTATTAACTCGATCAACTCGACCGGTTTTGGGAACCATTTACAACTTACATACGCATTGGTGAATACAGCCTCGACTACCTCAATCGAAAACCTTTCGAGGGCCCGGAAATAAACCTGGACTGCTATGGGCGATAATTCCCTGCCGTGAATCTCGCACAGCACTCCAAGCGCGTTGGCAAATCGTTTGTAATCCTCAGACTTCATACTTTCATCACTCCTTGATTCCTTTGTTTTCTGTCCAGGGTTGCTGTTTTAAATCCGTTTCTATTCCCATATTTACAGCGGCCTGTTCTAACGATTTTAGATTATGCAAATGGGTCTTGCTGATTATCTTGCCGTCAACTTCAATAAGATCGCCCTTAGCTTTTTGGCCTCCATCGCTTTTCATTTTCAAAAATAATTGATCGAATTTCTCCCGGACCTTCCTCGTTGAGAGTATGTTGGATTGCCAAAAATCATCAGCTTGACACCATTCGATAACGGCCTGCAGTTCAGCCGGTGTTCTTTTGTCGATCCGTATTGCTCTATTAATATGAACAGCCCATTCTTGGAGATCCGGCTTTTTGTGTTTTGGATTCCTGGAAAGTATAAAGTTAAGGAGAAGCTTTGAAAGTGAAAATTCGATAGAGTTTTCACTAAAGGTTTTATTCCCTTTCTTCCCGTTCTTTCTAGTTCCTTCTGTATCGTGTGGGGTTACTGTGGGCTTCGCTGTGTTTTCGTTGTGGGTTTCGTTGTGGGTTTCGTAGTTTTTTGGATTCTGATAAAAGTTATATTTACAAATGGTTATGATCATTCCCCGTGTGGTCTTCGCTCTGGTTATCATTGTGGCCTTCGTAAAAGCTTCGTACGTGCTTCGTATCTGGTCACGTGAAGGTCTTATTTTTCGATAGCCAATCTTGTAACTCATAGCATTCCGCATATCTTCAATCGTGGTTAGAAATTGGCCCCTTTTGAGCTTGTCTCGGTCCTTAAAATTCGCTTGGCAAAGCATCCATAACCAAAGGTTCAGCCATAGCAAGGGTTTATCAATAAAAAACCCCTCAAGGGCTCTTCGCGCAAACAAGATGTATCCGCCTGGGATGTCTGGTTGCATTTATAACCTATTATTTTTTGTTCTTTTCAATGAAGCTCTCCAGATCCCGCAAGTCAATCCATTGCTTGCGGCCATACTGAACAATAGGAAGCGCCTTGGCCCAAATAAGCCGTCGAATACCCCAGACTGTATGTCCGAGATACTCCGCGGATTCCAGTACCGTGTAAAGCCGCTTGCGCGGGATATAAGCGTTATCTTTGACCGTCATTTGGGAAAATTTCCTTCAAAATGGTTTTTGATTTTTTCTTTCATAGTGCCGAGCCTTTAAAAAATTAGTTGCGCGGGCGTATATTTCAAACTGGTTATGACCGCGGCCGTCCAAATAGCGGCCCACTTAGATAAACTCATTAAGATAGGCCCTAAAGCGATTCAATGTACCGATCCAGATCCCGGAGATCGAATTTTACAAGCTTGCCGATCCGCTTAGGTTTCACCGGAAATTTCTTTTTTGCTTTTCGCCCGGTCTGGTTGTAAATGGTGCGCGGAGAGATCCCTAAATAAACCGCCGCCTCTTCGACCGACAAAAGCCTTTTTTGAAGATTCGACTCCAATTTAAGCCTCCAAATCTTTGAAGATATTTTCAGGCCTGCATTCAAGAGCTTTGGCCCATAACTTTTGATCTTTGAGAGAAAGAAAGCGCCGGCCATGAACGACTTGACTAATTTTCGATTCATGCACCCTGATGTATTCTGCAAAATTAGACTGGGAATCGAATTTCTTCAAAATTGCAATTCGTAAAGCCCTATTCATTGTATAACCTCCATATTGGTTGATAATTGACAATCATCACTTATATAGTTGAAAAAAAATGACCCTTATTTTTTGGGGTCAAAAATATGAAAAAAATGACCGATAATGGCCGATATATTAATAATTGAAAACATTTCTGTTGTTTCGCTAATTGCAAGACTTAGCTCAAATTCACTAGAGAGGGTAGGGTTTTTTAACCCATTAAGAAAATCTTTATCAGATACATCCTTAAATGATTTTATCGGTTTGGATTTAGTAAAACAGTGGACTATTTCACTGCCAGAACGATAAAAAATTATAAGGAATATTATGCGATCTTTTATGGCCTGATCTGTTTTAAAATCTTGCCATTCTTCTGACTTGGCAATACTTTCAAAAAATTTGAGAATAATATGCTTAGAATATCCAAAATCAATCATGCGCTTTATGATGCAGGCTTCTAAGAAATTTTTAACTGAAAACAATCTAGTGTGGCCGGTGCCTTCACCTTTATCAACTTCAGGAACAAGAGCTCCGGACTTGATATAGTAATGAAGGGTGTTGCTTTTGAGGCCTGTCAGCTTCTCTATTTTCTTCGATGTAATTTTAGTCATAATTGTCATCTATCATTTACCAAAAAGCTTGTCAAGAACATTATTTATAAGATTTTAAAAAATGTGACAGAGATTGATTTTCGCTTTTTTTGCTCTAAGGGATTTTGGGTAACATTTGGGTAACATTTGACAGAAAGTACCCCCCTGTTTCTGTCCTTTTACTTTCTTTTACTTTCGTTACGTAAAGAAAGATAACATTTTGAGAATATTGACAAATCAACTTACATTCTGTTTACTTTTGTTTACCTGTTTTACCTGTCAAACTATCTTGAGGGGAGAGGGTTAGGGTGAGGGGTGAAACAATTAAGCATCTTGCCAGAAAACTTAGAAAGAATATGACTGATGCCGAAAGACTATTATGGCGATATTTTCGTAATCGTCAACTCGGCGGATATAAATTCCGTCGACAGCGCCCTATAGGTTCTTACATAGTTGATTTTGTTTGTTTAGAGAAAAAACTTGTTGTTGAGGTCGATGGTGGACAGCATGCCGGGCAGTTGGAATTAGATGCTAAGCGATCTGGTTATTTGGAAGATAAAGGATACAGAGTCTTGCGCTTTTGGAACAATGAAGTTTTGACAGAAACAGAGTCTGTTTTGTCCGTTGTTCTTTCGTCTTTGGATAGGAATGTTACCCCCTCACCCCGGCCCTCTCCCCGAGGGGAGAGGGAGAATGAGTACGGCGGCCGGGAAAATATCAAAGTGAATTGAGATGGCAAAGAAAACGAAAAAACAAAAAGTGATTAAAAGACTGAACTTGTCCGACCACACCCTGGACATAAATATCCGGAAGTGCAATTATAACAAGTTTGATTTTTCGTAATATCCGGGACGATGGTGAAATATTGACATTTAAAGAAGTGTGTGTCATAAGAATAGCATGCCAAGGAAAGCTCGCATAGATGCGCCTGGAGCCCTGCATCACATCATTATACGCGGTATCGAACGTATGGTCATTTTTAAGGACTCACAGGATTATTCAAATTTTTTAAACAGATTGAAAAACGTATTGACGGAAACAAAAACACCATGTTTCGCCTGGGCTCTTATGACCAACCACACACACATTTTGCTCAGGACAGGTTATGTTCCTCTTTCTACGGTAATGCGTCGCTTGTTGACGGGTTATGCACAGCAGTTTAATCGACGTCACAGACGCCATGGCCAATTGTTTCAGAACCGCTTTAAATCCATTTTATGTGAACAGGAACCCTATCTTCTGGAACTTGTCCGCTATATCCATCTTAATCCCCTTCGAGCAGGAATTGTAAAAGATCTTAAAGCATTAAAGACGTATCCGTATAGTGGCCACAGTGTAATAATGGGCGAGCTTAAGAACGACTGGCAGCATGTTGATTATATTCTTAAAATGTTTGGTAAGAAAGTAGGATACGCCAGGAGATCGTATGCGGCTTTTGTCGCAAAAGGTATAGACCTGGGCCGGAGACCGGATTTGACAGGCGGTGGTTTGATTCGATCAGTCGGGGGTTGGTCCGCCCTAAAGGCGCTGCGATCCAAAGCCTCCCGCATCATGGGTGACGAACGGATTCTTGGTAGCAGTGACTTTGTAGCGGCGGTTTTAAAGCAAGCCAATGAAGATTACGAAGGTAAAACGTTGGCAATAGCAAAAGGCTTGGATATAGATTTTGTCGTAAAAGAGGTTTCTAAGTATTTTGATATTAAGCCGGAATTTATCAAAGGTGCCGGAAAACATCGCAAAATGAGCAAGGCCAGGTCAATCGCTTGTTTTTTGGCCGTTGAAAAGCTCAGCATTGGCGGCAGGGAAGTGGCCAGGGTGCTTAGCATATCACCATCTGCCGTAAGTAAAGCGGTAATACGAGGGCGCTCTGATAATCATAGCGAATTAATTTGGAAGGAAATTTTAAAAATCATATCATAAAAGCTTGCCTGAGAGTTGGCAGCGTCGTAAATAAGGATTAAATGTCAATATTTCACCATCGTCCCGGAACCCGAAGGAGAGCCAAGCAAAATGCCCATGTCACAAAACGAATTTGAGGATCTGAAATATGCAAAAGAACTTTTAGAAAACCCGGGGCTGGCTGCAAGAATCACCGATGCATTGGGAACAGCTATTGATAAAGGGTTTGAGCTTCTGCCCGTCAAATGGTCAGAGATGGTTCAGCAGACTACAAAAGAATCATTGCGCAAGGCACTGGAATTTGCGGTCATGACCATGGATGATCGGCCAAGGGCATCTTCTTGGAGTTTTTTGCACAAAATGCTTGCTGCAACTTCCGGTGCAGTAGGTGGCGCATTTGGTCTTCCAGCACTTACGGTGGAGTTGCCTGTCTCAACAATCATCATGCTCCGTTCCATTGCCGATATCGCGCGGAGCGAAGGTGAAAAGATCAAAACGCTCGAAGCAAAGTTGGCTTGCCTGGAGGTTTTTGCCCTTGGAGGAAAATCACCCGGAGACGATTCAACGGAGACCGGGTATTTTGTCATTCGGGCTGCTTTTGCCCGCGAGGTTTCCGAGGTCGCCAAATACATAGCGAAAAAAGGGGTGGCCGAGAAAGGTGCTCCGGCAATTGCAAGGTTCATTAACACAATTGCATCCCGTTTTGGAGTAAACGTTTCCGAGAAAATTGCTGCACAGGCCGTTCCTCTGATTGGAGCAGCAGGAGGTGCATTGATAAACACGATTTTTATAGATCATTTTCAAGACATGGCCCGGGGTCACTTTATTATACGCAGGCTTGAGAGGGTCTACGGGACTGACGAGGTTAAACGTCAATACGAGAAACTGTGATTAGTAAGGGGGCATCCCTTAAAAAATAAGTTGTTTTGTGTCTGGGTTCGGTCCAAGGCAATGGTTTGATATTACAATAAAAGGTCGTGAAGCTTGGCTATTTTTTTTGGCTTAAAGTGGCGTTTTAAGCAAGTAGTTCTCCAACCGGTCCATCCCTTCGGCTATATTTTCCATAGAAGTTGCATATGAAAATCGAAGGTATCCTTCGCCGTTTTTCCCAAAATCGATGCCGGGTGTCACACCCACGTGGGCCTTTTCCAAAATGTCAAAGGCAAGTTTATACGAATCATTGGAAATATGTTTTGCATTTGCAAAGACATAAAACGCTCCTGTAGGTTCTACGGTAATCCCGAGGCCCATATCTTTAAGACGACGGATCATATATTTCCTTCGCTCATTATAGGTCTTCTTCATGCGGGTTACATCATCACCTGATTCCTTAAGAGCGACAATTCCTGCTACCTGAACCATGGCATTGGCAGAAATAAAAAAGTTTTGTTGAACCTTTTGTATGGGCCTGATGAAGTCTTTTGGTGCGATCATGTAACCAAGCCTTAAGCCTGTCATGGCATAAAGTTTTGAAAAGCCGTTGAATACAAAGGCCTTGTCTGTAAATTCCAGAATAGAGTGTTCTTTTCCCTCATAAACCAGGCCATGATAAATTTCATCTGAAATAATATATGGCGAATCCGGTTCTGAAGATAGGGCAGCAATAGCCTTCATACGATCTTTTGAAAGCAGGTTCCCGGTTGGATTTGACGGGGAGTTTATGACTATCGCCTTGGTTTTGTCCGTTATCTTTTCCTGAATAGTCTCTGGGCGGTATTGAAAGCCGTCTTCCTCATAAACAGGTATGTTTACCGGTTCGCCCTGCACGAACTTTATAAAGTTGGGATAGCATGCATAATGGGGGTCTGAGATAATGACCTGGTCTCCTTTTTCCAGAAGAGTTGAAAACATGACAAACATGGCAGGAGACGTACCTGACGATATTACTACATGATCAGGATCCACCGATACACGGTATGTCTTTAAATAATGCTCGCTGATGGCTTCCCTGAGCTCTATCATTCCCAGACTGTGTGTGTAATGGGTATGACCGTTATCAAGGGCCTTGCAGGCAGCCTCCTTGATGCACTGTGGAGTGTCAAAATCCGGCTCCCCTACTTCCATGTGGATGATATGGACCCCTTGACGTTCCATTTCATGGGCCCTTTCAAGGACGTCCATTACGATAAAAGGGGTCATTTCTTTGGTTCGATTTGAAATCATTTCTCTACCTATTTTACATTTTATTATCAGTGGGCGAGTCTTTTATCATCTAATCCCCAAGAACGTATTGAGAAGTTACTTAAATGGAGACTAAACAACTTTATTCAACGGATATTCAATAATACCTTCAGCACCACTTTTCATAAGTTTGGGAATAAGATCCCTTACAATACTGGAATCTACAACCGTTTCCACCGCAAACCAGTTTGAATCGTAAAGGGATGCAACCGTGGGAGCATTGAGACTCGGCAGCAATGATACGACCTTTTTAAGGAGTCTATCCGGAACATTCATTTTAAGGCCCACGAGTTTTTCACCCAACAGAGCGCCTTTAAGTAAAAGCGCTATCTGTTCAAGTTTTTCTCTTTTATCCGGATCCTTCCAGGCGTCATGGTTTGCGATAAGCTGGGTGTTGGTCTGCATCAATTCATGGATGATTCTAAGACCATGGGCCTTGATGGTGCTTTCGGTCTCGGTAACCTCCACGATGGCATCGGCAAGCCCGGTAACGACCTTTGCTTCGGTGGCGCCCCATGAAAACTCAACCTTTACATTAATGTTCAGCTTGGAAAAATAATTTTTTGTAAATTCGACAAGTTCGGTTGCTATCTTTTTGCCCTCAAGATCCTCGATTTTCTTGATCGGCGAGTCGTATGAAACCGCCAGGACCCATCGTGCAGGCCGTGCGCTCACTTTGGAATAGACAAGGTCAGCGACAACATGCACGTCAGATTTGTTTTCAGCGATCCAGTCCTTACCGGTAAGCCCGGCATCAAATGTACCGTTTTCTACATTGCGGGACATTTCCTGAGCCCTGCAGATTGCGCATTCAATAGTATCATCGTTGATTTCGGGAAAATAGCTTCTGCCGTTAATATTAATCTTCCATCCGGAGCGCTTGAACAGGTCTATGGTTGCGTTTTGAAGGCTTCCCTTGGGAATCCCAAGTTTTAATTGTTTTGTCATTGATTATATATCTCCTCAGGGTCGAATACCGGCTTTCCTATAATCCTGGCAGACCCATCTTCAACTTTTTTAAAAAAACAGCTTTTGTGTCCTGTGTGACACGCCGCACCGCCGATCTGTTCAACCTTCAACAGTACAGTATCATCATCACAATCTATCCTGACCTCTTTTACGAGTTGTTCATTGCCGGAAGTTTTGCCCTTTACCCAGATAGTTTGCCTGGTGCGACTGTAATACGTTGCCTTGCCTGTAGCAAGCGTTGCCTCCCAGGCGTCCTGATTCATAAATGCCAGCATTAATACATCACCGGTTTGATAATCCTGAACAATGGCCGGTATCAGGCCGTCCATCTTACTAAAATCAAGTTTGATCATAATATACACTCTTTATCCAAAAAAGTTCATAAAAGCTTTTTTGGATAACCAGAATAGGGAACAAAGTCAAATTCTTTTTTTTATGTTAACAGAATGCCTTGCTTAAAGAATCGATATTTGATAAAATATTATATTTTATAATCTTGACACTGGGCCCAAAGGACCAGATTTTCTAAGTTTAAATAAAGGTATAGAGACCTTTGAAAAATGCTTCCCGCTAAAGCGGGATTCAAGTTCAAGGAAGGCGAAAATTTTAACCACAGGAATACATTGAGTATTTTGAGGATTAAAATTTGAGCCTGACACAGAAATTGGGCAAAAGGGGGCGTTTTGCAAAGGTCTCGTATAGGTGTTATGCCTAAAATCAACAGTTCATCTCAGATACACGAAAAGCGCGCCAGGCGAAACCAAGGTGGTTTTTTAATAAAAATTTTCAGGTTGTTTATTTGGACGCTTGTTTTTATGATGATATCCGGAATTCTTACGGTTATCGGAGTTTATTTCTATCTCAGCATAAATCTTCCCAAAATATCCTCGCTTAAGGATTACCGGCCGCCAATAATCACAACGGTCTATTCAGACGACAATAGTAAGATCGCCGAGTTTTATAAAGAACGGAGAATTGTGATCCCCTTAGATAAAATGCCCATAATGCTTCAGAAGGCTTTTATTGCCGCTGAGGATGCAAGATTTTATAAACACAAGGGGATAGATATTCTTAGCATTATCAGGGCGTTTTACAAGAATATCGAGGCCGGTGCCATCGTCCAGGGCGGCAGCACGATCACCCAGCAGGTTACAAAGTCGTTTTTTTTGACTCCGGAAAAAAGCTATCTCCGCAAAATGAAAGAGGCTATCCTCGCATACCGCATTGACAAGAAGTTTGCCAAGGATGAAATTCTATTTTTATATTTAAATCAGATTTATTTGGGACACGGAGCATATGGTGTGGAAGCTGCTTCCGAGAATTATTTCGGAAAATCTGCTCAAGAACTGAACCTCGCGGAATGTGCTGTTTTGGCTGGTCTGCCCCAGGCTCCCAGCAGATATTCGCCTTTCAGAAATCCTGAAAAGGCAAAGGAACGCCAGATTTACGTTTTAAACCGGATGGTTTCCGAAGGCTATATCACCGATATTCAAGCTTCAGAAACCATAAATAAGGTGCTTTATATACAACCGAGGCGCAACTGGTATATTGAAGAGGTCCCGGTTTATACTGAGCACATCAGACGTTATGTTGAGAATAAATACGGGCCGGATGTCTTGTACAAGGAAGGGCTCAATATTTATTCCGCGGTTAACATTGAAATGCAAAAGATAGCTCGGGAAGAAATTAAAAAGGGGTTGTTTGAGCTTGATAAACGCCAGGGTTATCGCGGTCCGACAAACCACCTTGAACCAGAAGAAATTGAAGCATATTCCAAAGAGCTTCAAGAAGAGCTTAATATAAACCCGCAGGAAGAAGGAAAGACCTTAGAAGTTGTTGTTATTGAAGTTAATGACAACGAAAATACGGTAACTGTTCGCATGGGCAATACTCTGGGAATAATCAAAATTGACGATATGAGCTGGGCAAGAGAACCGGATCCGGAAGTTCCCTTCTACGAAACCAAAGTTAATCATCCCGGAGAAGTTTTAAGCATTGGTGATGTTATACTGGTAAAAGTTAAAGGTAAAATAGCCGATACATATTTATGGGAACTTGCCCTGGAACAGATCCCGAAGGCGCAGGCTGCCTTGCTGTGTATCGAGTCGGAAACAGGTCATGTAAAGGTAATGGTAGGGGGAAGGGATTTCAGGGAAAGTCAGTTCAACAGGGCCGTCCAGTCGAGACGCCAGCCTGGCTCTGCTTTTAAGCCGATAATATACGCAGCCGCACTCGACAAGGGATATACACCGGTTACGACGATCATCGATTCCCCTATTGTGCTTGATGATATGGAACATGACTATACCTGGAAGCCCAGGAATTACGGGGAAAAATTTTACGGCCCCACTCTTTTTCGCAATGCCCTTACAAAGTCGCGGAACGTGGTAACCATAAAGATTTTAAGAGATATCGGCATTGATTATGCCATTGATTATGCAAGGAAACTGGGTATAACGTCAAATTTGAGCAGGGATCTTTCAATCGCCCTGGGATCATCAGGTATATCCCTGCTTGAGCTTGTCAGGGCTTATTCAGTTTTTAACAACCTTGGCTATCTCGTGCAGCCTGTCATTATAACAAAAATCGTCGACCGGGATGGAAACGTGCTCGAGGAAGCACATCCTGTCAGAGAAAAGGTAATAGAACAGAATGCGGCCTATATTATGACCAGCCTTTTAGAAGGTGTGGTTAAACATGGGACCGGGCACAGAGTCAGAGCATTGAACCGGCCGGTGGCGGGCAAGACCGGCACAACCAACAATCTTTTTGATGCCTGGTTTGCCGGGTATACACCCCGTTATACAACCGGAACATGGGTCGGTTTTGATGATGATAGTTCTCTGGGAATATCCGAAACCGGCTCCAGGGCCGCAGCCCCCATATGGCTCGGCTTCATGCAAAGAGTCCTGGCAGATAAACCTGTAAGGGTTTTTCAGGTGCCCGAAGGAGTTGTCTTTGCTAAAATCGATGCTGAAACCGGTCTTCTGCCTATTGCCGAGTCTGAAAAGACCATCTTTGAATGCTTCAAGGAAGGAACCGTCCCAACCGAATATACCAAGAAGCCGGATTTGATGGCAGAGCCGGAACAGTTTTATAAATTAGATATGTGATGGGGAATTAACACTATTCAGTAACAGTTCAGCCACTAAGTCACTAAGTCACAAAGAAGAGGTATGAATTATTAATCTTTATCAAAAAGAGAAGAATCTATTTGGGTTTCTTGTCAATTTTAACGTGCCTCTTATTAAAAATGGCAT
>JAUVVL010000358.1 GCA_030604635.1 Desulfobacteraceae bacterium | reverse complement strand
GTATTAGAGAGCGTTAAGAAAGAACAGCAAAATAGCAAATTTTACCTGTGAGTTAAATAATATGCGCATTTTAATCGGCTTTTATATACAGGATTGCACCTGTTCTTTCTTTACGCTCACTTATGCATGAGTTTGACACGGTTTAAAACCGGATTATCTGAATGCGATAATGTTGCCAAAGGGCTAAATGGCAAGGTCTCATCCTGCTTACTAAAAAAGCAAAAAGGAGGAGAAGATGGAATCCCATGAAAATAACCCAAAAGATTTACAGGATATAAATGCAAAAAAACCCTATCAAGCGGGTAAAAATCCTGAGATGGATGCATGGTTCACGGCATTCTTTATCGAAAACCATCTCGATTATTATACCTACCCTGACCATGCAGCTTCTCCGGAGCAAGTCAGATTCATGGTTTATACAGAAGAAGATGAACGATATTATCCCTGTTCAGACCACATGTTTGAGGCAATCATGAACAGAAGTCAATCAGCTTTTCTTCAAAAAAAATATAGCGAGGTTCTCCAGAGAATACTTACGCTTATCGATGAGCAGATTGAAGATAAGAAAGAAAAAGAATATCTTAAATCACTAATAAAAATCAAATATGAGCACGAAACAAGAGACGAAATAATGATACCGTCCCGGCTTGAAAAGCGCCTAATGATGATTTTCCTTAACCGCACCCTGATCGAAGACCCTTACCTTAGTGAAAAAAACCTGCGCAACAGGCGCGTTAGTCAGATCTTAAAGTCAGAAGCTTTTAACAAAGCGATAAATTATGTGGCCGGATCAGATCTTGCTGATCCACCGACAACCCTCACAGAAATCAAAGAGCTGTTAGAGCACCTCGAACTTAAAAGGCTACTTTCCCTGTCAGTAGAAAGTTCCCTGTGGCAGTCGGATCAAGCCGAAAGTTTCACCGGGGATGATTATCTGCAACTTTTCAACCGCCAAATAACCGGGAATGGCGTTGAACCTCTGCTTCGTTTTCTGGGGATATTAGGCAAAGATAAATCCCCGGAAGCTGCTCAGACAAAAAAGATACTGTGGATTGTAAATGAAGCCGGAGAAGTCATGGTCGATCTTGCCGTCATTCAATATCTTGCAAAGCTGGGACATAAAATTATAATTGCCTTAAAGGAAGGGCCTCTTTTTACCAAAATCAACTTTAACGATACCCTGAAAGACGAAATATTGAACCGGGAACTCGAGGGGACATTATGGATCACAGAAAAGAACCTGGGCAAAAACGAACTTGTCAAAACCTTTCGAAGCGACAACAATATCATCGCTATATCAGACGGAACCCAGGAAAACCTCAATCTCCTTCTAACATCAACCACGTTTGCCAGAGTTTTTAAAGAAGTAGACGGCATCATTTCCAGGGGGCATGAACAGAAACGGAGATTCTTTGATACCCACTTTCAATTTACCCAAGACATCTATAATATCTCTGAAAATGACCGGGGATCGGTCTTAATCAGCTACAAATCCAAACATCCGTCTGTTAAAAAGTTTTCCCATGAAGATCTTGAAAAGAAAGCCAGGAAAATCATTGAACAGATGAAAGAAGCCAAGAATAAAGGAATGACAGTGATCTTCTACAGCGCAATAATCGGTTCAATTCCCGGAAAGATTAAAATGGCAAAAAAGATTTTATCCATTTTTGTTGACAATCTTAAAAAACAGTCTGCCATGACATTAATCATTAACCCTTCTGAGCACTTTGAACCTGGAATGGATGCCGATGATTTGATGTATATGTGGGAAATCGTCCAAAAAAGCGGCTTGATAGACATATGGCGATTTCAGACCTATGATGATATTGTTGAGGCATTTCAGATCATAGATAAAAAGGTTCCACCTGAATGGGTCGGCAAGGACGCAACATTCAGTACAGGATGCACCAAAGAGATGAGAACTGCCCTTGATGTTCAGCAGAAACATCCGGAAATGCATATTATAGGACCATCCAAGGAAAAGTTCATGCGACGCAACGAATATGGTGTCGGAAAGATGTACGATCAAAGACTTGGCGAAATAATACAGCAACAATAAAATTAGTTCGAATTTATTGAGATATGGAACAAGACCCCTCAACAGATGACGAATGACAAATTACCCTGCCAGTCAGCGGCAGGGTAATTTGCTTGGTAATTTGTTGACAGATCGGCCCTTTTTCGATAGATAATTTAAGTTTAAGGCTTTTTTATAATAAAGAGGTCCAGAAATCGTCAAATCTTTGAACGTTTAAGGCTGAAAACCTCATCCATGAAGTCATTAACTGGTCAAAATATTTTTCTTTCCAAAATCAAGAGATTGTTTGGAAAAACTACCGATGATTACCGTAGGAACATTGGAGAGGTTCTAAGGCAAAGGAATATTATTACCGAAGAACAACTTAAAAATGCCCTTAAGGTTCAAAAAGAAAAACTCCATACTCATGGTAAGGCCGTCCGTTTAGGCCAGATCATCGTTGGACTTGGTTATGCATCAGAAGAAGAACTGGTTGAGGCAATAAATATTGACTATAATATTTCAGTCGAGTCACTGACAGACGACATCAAAGGACTTGTCAAAGAAAAACGCGGAGGATTTGTCGAAGGTCTTCCTCCACCCCGTATTCCAATCTGGTTGCAGTTGTTTGCTGTAACCATAATTATTATTATCACCACCGTTTCGGAGGGTGTCAAGGTAGTTGTCACCTGATCCATAAGTTAGGCCGCCTTTTTTAAACAGTTCATCTGGTTGGTTTCGTCCTTTTTTTCAGGATTCAGCCAAACCTGATGTACTAGGTTCCAATTAC
>JAUVVL010000236.1 GCA_030604635.1 Desulfobacteraceae bacterium | reverse complement strand
TCCGCCCCCAAAATGAATTTTGCGGAGAAATATTTGGCCGCCGCCGATGGGGAAGTCCCCCGGGGGACTTCCCCATCGGCGGATAGGTCGATCAGAGGTGACAACTATCCTGACACAGGGGGCTATTCCTGTGGTTTTGCTCTCTCGGATCAGCCAAACCTGAACCAAATCTGAGCGCCAATTCTGCGAAGTTATTTTTGCGCGAACCCTAAGTAGTGATTTTGTACCATCGGAAGATGTCCAAGGTGGAAGAGGAATTTTCTTTTTTGATTGGAAATCAACTACTGATGATCCAAATTGGCAAACTCATCTGAAAGCCATTATAGCGGAAGAATCCGTTCAACACCTTGACGATTTAATATTACGCCGCACAAATCTTTGGGAAAATTCTGAAAAGGCGTTTGAAATTGGATCGCGTATATGTAATCTTTTCGATTGGGATGACTCACAATGTCGAAAAGAAATATCCAATCTTACAGAAAAGTTAAGTAACAAGTTAGATTCCGTTTCTTAACCCTAAAGTGACATAAAATTTCATTTTCTTGACATAATTTCAGCCAAGTCGCCTTTTGGACTGCGTTGAGAAAATGCAATAGGCCTTTTAGGACTGAAGTATTTGCGCTCATCGTTAGGGTGAGTTCTCCTTGCGGCCGTGTGAGACGTCCAGGGCGTAGGATAATGCGATGCCTGAGAGTATCGGCCACATCCCCATATAGTTGGCATTCAAATTCTAATTTGACATAATCGCCGCCATAAAATACATCAATAAGGGGGCGAGCATTGGTTGAAATTGACAATTCCTTTTGCCCAAACAAAGATTACAAAGATTATGGGTTTCGAAACCGTGGCAATATAAAATACCGTGGTAAGTATGGTAAAGATAAAACAAAGGACCTTTTGTATTGCTGAACATACGGGAAATGTTTTGCATCTACTATAGCTAAAGCCTTTTTTGGACTTCATCTTTCTGACGAAAAAATTGGACAAATTATTCATAATGCAGCTGAGGGTGTAGAAATTCGGGCCACCGCACGGCTGTTGGGTTTAGACAAGGATACTGTAAATAGGGTAATCCTTCGTGCCGGAGAACATTGTCAGTTAGTTCTGTCTAGTCTATTGCGCTCATTAAAATTAAGAGCGCGTTATAAAAGTCGAAAAAAGTGTTGTATTTGACTCAGTTGATCGCATTAAAAATTAGGATAGAAGAATTACCGAGTAAAACGATCAACACCTCATATGTAGAACGATCAAACCTTAATTAGCGAATGTGGGATGCCCGTTTGACACGAAAAAGCCTCATGTTTGCAAAGTCAATTCGTTGGCTCAAAGCAAAGTTTACTATTTGTGTCGGATTTTATAATTTTATCCGCCCTCACGAAATACTCATCCGTGGTATGGGCAGAGTGTTTAGAGCTAAGACACCAGCTATGGCTGCAGGAATAACAAATCATCCATGGACAATAAAAGAGCTTTTGGCTTATCATGCATAATGTCAACGATATGGGGACATCATCGAATTGTGACTATAGACAAGAAATGGTACTTTCTATTTTGTACTATATGTTTAAGGGATATCGATTATGAGTAAAATACTGGTTACTGGAGCAACTGGTTTTACTGGGAAAGCTCTTTGCCATCGTCTTATCCACCAGGAAGGTAAACAGGTAGTTGCCTTTGTAAGGCCAACCAGTAAAATTAATAAATTGGAAGCTCTCGGCGTAGAGATCCGCCAAACGGACATTAAAAATTTCGAAGAAGTAAAGGATAATTTTCATAACATTAACAAAGTATATCACCTTGCTGCAGCCTGGCGCACCGAACATAGCAATATTGAAGAATTCAGATCTGTAAATGTGGAAGCAACCCGCAATTTATTGAATGCTGCTAAAGCCTCCAAAGTCAAGCGTTTTATCCATTGTTCAACGGTCGGTGTTCAAGGCCATATTGATGAACCACCGGCCGATGAAGAGTATCGTTTTAATCCCGGCGATCACTATCAGAAAACAAAGTTAGAGGGCGAACTTCTAGCGCGTGACTATTTTTCCAAGGGTTTGCCAGGCGTGGTAATCCGACCAGCAGGAATCTATGGCCCAGGCGACACTCGCTTTTTAAAATTATTTCGGGCAATAAATAAAGGATACTTTATTATGATTGGATCAGGCAAAACATTCTACCATTTTACATACATCGATGATCTGGTCAATGGGATTATAATAGCAGGAGACAAAATCGAGGCTTTAGGTAAAGTGTTTACTATTGCCGGGAATGAATATGTCACAATTAAAGAATTGGTTTATATGATTGCTGATGTTCTGGGTAAACCTCATCCAAAAATGCGGGTGCCATTCTCTCCTGTTTATTTAGCAGCTGTTTTGTGCAATAAAGTTTGTAGACCATTTGGTATCAACCCTCCCCTTTTCCCACGTCGTGTGGAATTTTTCTCCAAAGATCGGGCTTTTACAATTAATAAAGCTAAACGATTGCTCGGATATGAACCTATAGTATCCTTAAGAGACGGCCTATCAAAAACAGCTGACTGGCTTAAGGAGAAGGGAATGATTTAAATGGCTAAAATTATTAGAGATCCTGAAGCTGCCTCTAAAGAAAATTTTGATTTAATAATCATTGGAGGGGGTGTATATGGAGTAATGCTCTCTCTCGAAGCCTCTTTTCGTGGTTTGAAATCACTTTTGATAGAACGGGATGATTTCGGTGGTGCAACATCATTTAATAGCTTGCGGATCATTCATGGCGGTTTTCGATACTTTCAGAACCTTGATTTTAGACGCTGCAGAGAATCCGTTGCTGAACGACGATGGTTTTTGCGTGCATTCCCAGAAAGAGTAAAACCTTTACCGTGCCTTATGCCTCTCTATAGCAAGGGGTTTCGGCGTCCATTCATTCTTAGCTTAGGCTTGCTACTGAATGAAATTATCTCTTACCATCGCAATATCGGTGTACGTCCTGATCGAAAAATACCAGGCGGTAAAGTCGTTAGTACTGCAAAAGTAAAGGATATATTTCCTTCAGTAGATATGGAAGGTTTGAAAGGAGGCGCTGTCTGGTATGATGCTTTTATTCCTGACTCACAACGGCTAATTATGGAAATATTGCGTTTGTCGTGTGAATATGGGGCAGTTAATCTTAACTATGTTAAAGCTCAGAGGCTTTTAACAACCAAAGAGTCTGTGGCCGGAATTATGGCATTAGATCGAATCAGCGGCAATTTTTATAAATTTAAAGCAAAATTTGTGATTAATGCAAGCGGTCCGTGGTGTAGAGATGTGGCAACGCGTTTTGACAAAGATGAACCGTCCTTGTTTAGGAGTTCGTTGGTATGGAATGTTCTTCTCAACAAAAAGTCACTATCCGACCATGCTTTGGCAGTATCACCCAAAAAACCACAAGGACAAACATATTTTATAGTTCCTTGGAAAGGACTGGTATTTGCAGGCACTGGACATGCTTCCTGGTTAAACAATTCAAAGGATCCGATGCCATCAGTTAAACAATTGCAGGAGTTTCTCAACGATCTCAATCTTGCTGTACCCTCGCTCAAAGTTGAGCAAAAAGATATCGTCAGAGTTTTTCCTGGACTTCAGCCTGCTACTGAAATAGGAGGTAATCGTCTTGCCTCTCGTGAAATTATACATAATCATGCTAAATATGGAGGACCGTCAGGTTTTTACAGTATATCAGGCGTAAAATTCACTACCTCGCGTTCAGTTGCTGAAAAAACATTACAAAAAATTTATTATAAAAAAAAGCATCTTAATAATTTTGAAACAATATACTCTATGGACTCAAAGAGTGTGCAAGGTAAGCGTGGGATTATAGATATTGACCAGCTCATTAACGAGAAAAATACAATAGGGAAAGAAAATTTATATAAACTGATAACAGAAGAATCAGTAATACATCTTGACGACTTGGTCTTTAGACGGACCAACCTTTGGGAAACTCCTGAAAGAGTTTTGGAAATTGCTCCTTCGATTTGTGGCCTTTTTGATTGGAATGCTTCACGCACTCGTAAAGAAATAGAAAGATTAAAAGAAAAATTGATAATCTGAAGGATCTCAAATTACATAATCCTTATTTTTTATAAAACGAGGCTATTATGAAAAAAATATGTGTTATTGGGAATTTCTCTGGCAGAAATGCGGGAGACAATGCAATTTTAGAGGGTCTATTGAACGATATTTACTCTATCTACCAAAATGTGAAGTTTTTTATCCCCACTATCAATAAATCTTTTATTGAAACAAATTACAAACGATTTCCAGTTAAGGCTGTTCCGATGATGCCATGGAATCTTAGCTTAAAAATTTTGGGCCTTCCGATTTTCAGAACCGTATTAAAATCAGATTTGGTTCTTATTACTGATGCCATCCTATTCGATCGAAAGCTGTGGAACCCTCTTTTTAACTATCTTTCAACAATGGCTATAGTACTCCCAATGGCAAAAAGCCGGGGAGTTCCAGTTGTTATATACAATGCCAGCATTGGTCCTGTGACTACAAATATTGGGGAATGGTGTCTGAATAGGGTAATTGAAAGTGCAGAACTTATTTTAGTTCGGGACAAGGAGTCAGTTGCTTTGCTCACTTCCATGGATATCCGCCATAATAATATTAGAGTTTGCGCAGACTGTGCCCTAAATACTCTCTTACCAACGCCGAAAAGGATAGAAGAAATTAAAAAAAATGAATCGATTTTGAATGAAAAGGATCGTTACATGAGTTTCAATATCAATGCCTATATTGACCTTTTTGTAAGGGGAAATAAAATGGGAATAGGAACCAGCCGGTTCGTAAGTGTCATCGCGGAAACCATGGACAAGATTGTTGAGGTAATGGATAAGAAAATCGTATTTGTAATAACTCAGGTTATGGATATCAAAATCGCAGAAATGGTTCTCAGCCGAATGAAACAACGCCAAGGTGTTACACTGGTAACTAATAAAACATATACACATAATGAATTGGCAGGCATCCTATCACAGGTTGAAATGCATGTAGGCATGAGGACGCATTCCATCATTCTTGCCACATCATCTTGTACACCATCCATTGGTATCGTATACAGACCAAAAAACAGAGGATACTTGAATACAATTGAACAAAGAGATATGATAGTGGAAATGGATGATAGATTTACAACGAGCAATCTTTTTAATTTAATACAGAAAGTCTGGACACAAAGGAAAACGATAAGAGAAAATCTGAAACCGATTATGGATAGAGAAAAGAATAAAGCAAAGGAAAGTGCAAAATATTTGAGGCCGTATTTGCCTGATTAATCAACCAAATCGAAGATTGTTAACTTGCCTAATACGATAACGGAGGGTGTCAAGGTAGTTGTCACCTGATCCATAAGTTAGGCCGCCTTTTTTAAACAGTTCATCTGGTTGGTTTCGTCCTTTTTTTCAGGATTCAGCCAAACCTGATGTACTAGGTTCCAATTAC
>JAUVVL010000077.1 GCA_030604635.1 Desulfobacteraceae bacterium | reverse complement strand
GTTCTTAGGATTGTCTTTCAGCAAACCCTCTCCTGATCATTCTACTTTTTCTCGCTTCAGAGGTCGTTTGTCAAAAGATGCCATGGATCAAATCAATAGTGAGATCCTTCGTCAGTTTGAAAAGCAGTGCCTGACTATCAATGAAGGCATTGCCGTTGATGCCAGACTCGTTAAATCCGCCAGCCGCCCCATCAGCAATAATCAAATAAAGCGGCTCAAAGAAAAGAAACAAACACATGAAGGCAAACTGGATAAAAACGGCAAACCGCTCAAGTTCTCAAGAGATCTAGAATCAGACTGGACAGTTAAAAATGATAAGCCTCACTATGGCCTTAAAGAACACACCTCCGTTGATATTAATAATGGGTTTATACTTGCTACAACCGTGAGCACTGCCTCAGTTCATGATACCAACTACTTTCAATATTGCACTGTTTATAGCCGCCATACATCTCAGCCCATCAAAAAGGCTTTTGCTGATAAAGCGTACTTTGGAGAACCCAACCGAGATTTCCTTAACATGAATAATATCGAAGATGGAATTATGAGAAAAGATACAACTACTGCTAAATTAACCTCCTATGAAAAAGAACGAAATAAGAAAATATCAAAAGTCCGTTATATCGTGGAGCAGTATTTTGGGCTCAGCCATTTGCATGATGGAGCATATCGAGCTCGGTTTACTACTACTGCTAAAAATAAATTCGATTGTTGGTATCGCCAGGCGGCCTATAATATCTCAAGAGGCTTAAAAATCCTGGGGGTTGCCACCGTATAGGGTGGAGAGGTGCGCCCGGTGATCAAAAACCGGGTAATTCACCTCAAAATGAGCCTCTTTCGGGGCTGCAACGCAGACTGATTAAAGGCCATTGCCCTTATTTTAAGAGTAAATTGCTTTAATATTCACCTCCACTTTTCAGAAAAATTGACAAAATCATAAAATCGGAAATCCAGCGAGATTTTCAAAGCTCTCTCTTTGTACAGCTCCGCCCTTTAAATTACATTTTAAAATGTAATGCAAACCAATGAAATTACAGTAATTATACTGAATTACAATAAAAGGAGCCCAAGTCCACTTGGCCCCGATTTTCAAACCTGTTCTTTGTTCGCTTCCCAGATCAGCACTCGTGGTCGTTTTTCCAGTTTCGGCAGGATGTCGTTGTATTCATCCCTGCTCAGGACCAGAGAACGGATTTTTCTTTTTATATATCGTTCAGTTTTTCTGCTCAAATCGTTTAGGTGATACTGGTCAATGTCTCCCACCAGCAAAAGGTCGATGATGCCCGTATCCTTGCCTTCGGCGTAATCATCAATCAGGTAAGCGCTTTCCAGGTCTCCCAAACGTTTCACAATGCTGTCTAAGACCTGATCAATTCCCATGACCTTGCTGACCATGGATTTGAGTTCAGGGAAGAGGGGATGTTCCTGGTTGGCCATATAATGAACCTGCCTGCCGCTTTTTTTAGATGTGAGGAGCTCGGTTCTTGTAAGCTGGTTTAGCTCTTCTCGCACAGAATTCGTTGAAACATTGAATTCTTTGGCAAGTTCTCTCAGATAGGACTTGGCCTTCGGATTAAAGAAAAAACGGATCAACAGCTTGATCCGGGTCTTTGATGCGATGAGTCCTGAAAATAGATTGTCCAATTATGGTTCCTTTATGAGTAGTTTATCTGCTCATAACACAACAAACAGATATGTCAAACCTTTTTTTACATTGATTTAAAAAAAAGTTTAATTGTAATAGAATTAAACTTTATGTTACGATAATTATTAAATATTTAGTTGTTGGTTTAAATCTCTGGTTAAACTTATGAAATATTTTTCGTCATAAGTCTTCTTTATCGATGTTTCGGGGGAAATTAATGAAATTAACGAGCAAGGACCTTTCACCGTTTGTTTTGGTTTTTTTGGGTATTATCTTTATCTGTGGCTTTTATCTTAGGATTGAATCTATACGCGGAACTGAAGTGACTTCCCCCCTTATTCATGATGCCGGGAATTATTACATGTATGCATACAATTTACGTCACAAACATATATACTCCAGTGAAGTTGGAAATCCTGACAATTTAAAGTCTCCTGTCACTCCGGATGCAGTTCGATCCCCGGGTTATCCTCTATTTCTGACGCTTTTCGTTGATGGATTACCACATAAGAAAATAATTTATAAAATATTAACTTCCCAGATGATAATCAGCACCCTAACGATTTTAGTTGCATTTCTTTTTTTTCAGAGTTTTCTCTCCAAAGTATGGGGAACTGTCGCAGCTTTGCTGGTGGCGCTTAGTCCTCATCTTATCGTTGCTAACAGCTATATACTGACTGAAACTTTATTTTGTTTTTTTATCGTTGTCATAGGTTGTCTGATAAGCTTGTTCGTTGCAAAGCCATCATTATATACAGCAGGTATAATCGGTGCTGCCATGGGAATCGCAAGCTTGGTAAGGCCTAGTTTGCAATATTTTCCGATTGCAACAGCCTTTTTTTTGGTATTCCATTACGGCAGGAGAAAAGGAACACATTTTATTCTTATGATGCTTCTGGGATTTGCACTGACCTTCACTCCATGGATCATCCGCAATGTTAAGACATTGAATATAATAGCGGACAAAAGTCTAATGATTAACTTCCTGCACCATGGTTTGTATCCAGATTTTACTTTTGATGAAACTCCAGAAAGTTATGGATTCCCATACCGAGATGATCCTCGATCTGAAGAAATCAGCAAAGACGTCGTGTCTGTATTAAAGGAAATTGCAAGACGTTTTCGCCTGGAACCCTTAAAGCATCTAAAATGGTTTATATTGAAAAAACCGGTTTCTTTTTGGTCCTGGAATATTGTTCAAGGAGGTGACGCTTTTGTTTATAGTGTTTCAAGGTCCCCGTACTTTTCCAGTAAATTTTTCATGTGGACTCATCACTTGATGCATTTCCTCCACGGGTGGTTAATATTGCTTTGTCTGTTTGGAAGCCTGATGGCATGGCTTCCGATTTCGATTATCAATTTACCCGAAAAATCGATTTATGTTGCACGATTTGCTTCGATACTCTTGATTTACTTTACTATTATCCACATGTTAGGTGCTCCCTTCCCACGCTACTCGATTCCTTTGCGTCCATTCCTGTATGGTATGGCTTTGTTTACCCCCTATTTTCTTGTTATATCCATTAAGAAATATCGGAAAAATCAAAACTTAATACCCAGTAGGTGATCATAGCCCCATATTTGGCAATATATTTTATGGTAATATGCGAGGACACTTTGATGAAAAAAAATAATCTGGAAAGATCGGCAAGACTTTCGATAATTATCCCGTGTTTTAATGAACAAAAGACCCTTAAAAAGTGTGTTAATAGAGTCCTTGAAATAAAAGACGATTCACTTTCTTTAGAGATAATTATTGTTGATGATTGTTCTGTGGATAATAGTTTGCAGATTGCTCAGCAGCTTGCTAATCGGCATTCGGAAATTATCATCATGCGCCATAATAGAAATCAAGGCAAAGGTGCGGCCTTGCGAACAGGTTTCCAAAAAGCTACCGGCGAATTCGTTGTCATTCAGGATGCAGATCTGGAATACAATCCGATCGACATAAAAAGGCTTCTTATTCCATTGATTAATAATGAAGCCGATGTGGTTTTCGGTTCGCGGTTTTTAACCGGTGAAGCCCATAGGGTTTTATATTTTTGGCATTACGCAGGGAATAAATTTCTTACACTTTTGTCGAATATGTTTTCTGATTTAAATCTGACCGATATTGAGTGCTGCTACAAAATATTTCGTCGAAAAATCATTGAGAGGATAACTATAGAAGAAGATCGCTTTGGCGTTGAGCCTGAGCTTGTCGCTAAAGTTGCACAGATGAGGCCCCGAATTTTTGAAATCGGCATATCATATTCCGGGCGAACATACGCGGAAGGGAAAAAAATTGGATTTAGAGACGGAATAAGAGCATTATATTGTATTTTTCACTATAATGCACACAAGGCGTCACTTCCCATCCAATTTCTTATTTATCTGTTTGTCGGAGGTCTTTCCGCTTTCGTCAATATCAGCATTTTCCTTTTATTTCAATCTGTTGGATCTAATAGCAGTATCACAATACCGATGGCCCATTTATTTTCTGCAATTATCGATTATTTTCTCTGTATTGCCTTGCTTTTTCGACACAACGCAAGGTGGAACACAGCAACTGAGATACTGATATATATTTTGGTGGTAGGCTTGGTCGGAATATTTGATTTTTGGGGCACATTATTGCTCATGGCAAAAGGGATTTCTCCCTGGTTGTCAAAATCGGTTGTAAGCATGATTGGGCTAATATTTAACTTTTTCGGAAGACGATATTTTGTATTTCCGGAATCTCCTACCGGCCAATGGCAAACTCAGCTGGATTCCTCACTTAAAGATATCTGTTGATAACGGACCTCCATCATATCCATAGCAGGCGATGAATAACCCGTTATACCTAAACGATTTGGGATATTTTGTTTTACTTCTTTGTGTTTTAGATGCTATTGAGGAACAGTACATGGAAGCCATCATTTTTTTTACCCATTAAATCCATGATTATTATGCGATCCTTTCGTAATTTCGACTTGGTTACAAAAAAAACATGGCGTACTATCCCAGTAATATTACTTCTTCTTTTTGCATTATTGCTACGGCTCCATCATCTGGATTATGAGAGCCTCTGGATGGACGAGATTCGCCAGGTTTCATACTATCCCCATTCCTTCAGCCAAATTATAAAGGATGCCGCTACCATGAACCAGCCCCCCATTGATTACTGGATCGGGCATATTGTTTATGCGTTTTCGAACAGTGATTTTGCCGTTCGTCTTCCGTCAGCTCTTTGCGGGGTTGGTGCTGTATTCTTTTTGACGATTCTGGTAGCCAAAATATGTTCATTGCCGGTGGCACTTGGCACCGGTATTATCGCTGCCTTACTTCCTTTTAATATCTATTTTTCTCAGGAAGCCCGACCGTATTCTATCGCCATCTTTTTTTTTCTCGCACTGTTATGGTCACTCGATCTAGTGCTGACATCAAAAAACAAAAACCTTGTAAAAGCAATTACACTTTTATTCTTTTTGACTGTCTTTCTATATTCTAGAAGCTTGTCGCCTCTGGTAATATCCTTTGTTATAGTTTTCACCCTTACGGTATGGCTTGGCATTCTAATTGTGCGGGATGGATTTATTTTTGAGGGCAGGCAAAAACTCATTATTTTTGCCATCATTATATTTTTTTTGGCGCTATTACTATATATTCCTAACTTTAAAATTATTCTAAGCCAAGGTAGCAGGTACGTTTATGATACCTCATTGACGTTTGGTATTCATAGTTTTATCATTGGTATCAGAAACTTTGATATTTTTCCGATCTGGCGTGCTTTTGTTGTCCAGACCGAGCCGCTGACGCTGTCTCTTTTGATTCTGGTGCTACTTGCCCCTTATTTTGCTTGGCAGATGAAATTGAGGCATAAAAACTCTTTATGGTTGAACAGTGTTATCCTCTTTTCCGGGGCGAGTATTTTGAATATTTTTATTTTTCAGGCAAAATCCTCTCTGCCCTTTCGACCGCCGTATGCGATCTATCTGTTGCCCCTGACGCTTATCCTTGCTGCGGTGTCCTTTCAGGGCCTTTTGAATATGGCCGCAAAGATGAGAGGTTCCCGTATCGTCCATTTAATATTGCTGTTTTTTGCTGCGGCTCTTATCTTCAAAACGGGAGCTTCGGCATTGGACTTTAAGGCAGATCGAAAAAAGTCAGACTGGCGCGGAGTTTCTTCTTATCTAAACACCAATTTCGGTTCTGGACAAATCCTGATATTCGATAGTTTGTTACCGTACTGTCAACGGACTTTTAATGGATTCACGCGCTACTACCAGGGGCGGTCTCAGCTGTTTTCCATGGGCCAGGCTTCTTTTATCTTACCAGGGTTGATCGGTTTGCAACATGAGCCGGTCGTTATTCTCTTTCAGCACCACGAATATTATTTAACCGATAATTCTAAATATCCTTTTAGCTTTGGAAGGGCTTTAATTGATTTCGGCAAGATTGGACATGATCCATTTTTGCAGGTTGCCGAATTTAATGGATTTTGTGTTATCAGGCTTAAGAAAAATAGCAATACTTTTATCAGGGATGCGTATGAAGTTATTAACAGGTTGCTTTTGCATCTTCCCCAAAATTCATCTATAGTCGAGATGCATTTAGCAGCAGCCGGACTTGCCTCCATTTGCGGTCTAAATCACTGGCAAAATCATTTGAATAAGGCCGAAAGACTGGCCGGCGAACAGTACCGATCAAAGGTAACAGGCATGGGGGATCGTATCAGAAATTATTTGCAATACCAAAAGAAATGTATCAATTTAGCCCTTTGAAAAAAATTATCGCACTCAGACAGTGACCTGCTTAAAAACCGGATCACCTGAATGCTTATTGGCCTCTCAAACAGTTTCCAGTACAAAATTTAATCATACCTGAAGCTCGTTTGAAATCTATTTGTTTCAAAGAACTAAACTGTTACAATAATAATAAAAAATGGAAAAAATCACACCCGACACCCACGAAAAATACATAAAAGCCCTCATGGACATCAGCCGGGTTATCACTTCGGACCTTTATCTTGAAGATATTCTTAAACTGATTGTGATGGTCACGGCCAAGGTAACCGGCGTTGAAATCTGTTCTTTGTGGCTTATTGACGAAAGTGTAACTCCAAAAAAGATCAGGCTTAAAGCCACTCAAGCCATTGACCCCGATTATGTCAAAGACCGGTCCTTAAACATAGATGAAGGTGTGGTCGGCTTTGTGGTCACAAATAAATGTCCGCTTATTATTAAGGATGTTCTGAAAGAGCCCAGGTTCAAGGAAAAAGATATGGCAAAAAAACTTGGCCTGGTATCAATGGTTGGAGTGCCTCTTCAAGTTAAGGATGAGAAAGTGATCGGCGTGCTCAACTGTTTTACTGCCAAACCCCATGAATTTTCCGAAACAGAGGTAAACCTGATAACGGCAGTGGCCAACCAGGCGGCGGCGGCCATAATTAACACGGAACTGATGGTAAAAACCAAAGTGATCCAGGAGGAACTGGAAACCCGCAAGCTGGTTGAACGGGCAAAAGAGATTCTTATGCGCAGAAGAAAAATGGATGGGAATGATGCATTTCGATGGATCCAAAAACGGAGCATGGACTCACGGAAATCGATGCGCCATGTGGCCGAGGCGATCTTGCTTTCCGAGGAACTTGAATAGGTTGATGAAAAAAATTCTAATAATTTTATTGCTTCTAATACCCTGCAAAGCCCATGCCTTTGAGCGTTACAACAGGGTCGTAAAATATAACAAGTACTTTTCAAAGTATTCAAAGCGATATTTTGGCCCTGGTTTTGACTGGCGTTATTTCAAGGCCCAGGCTGTAGCTGAATCACGATTGAAAGCAAAAGCCAGATCAAGAGTAGGGGCAGTGGGCGTTATGCAGATTATGCCGAGAACATTTAAAGAAATCACTAAAAAAAATCCAAGCATTAAAGGTGCTAGAGAACAGCCGCGCTGGAATATCGCCGCAGGCATTTATTATGACAGAATGATATGGAAAGCATGGAAGGCAAAACGCCCATTTCAAGACCGTATTAATTTCATGTTTGGATCTTATAATGCTGGTAAAAGAAATATTCTTAAAGCGCAAGAGATGGCAAAGAGAAAAGGGATGAATCCGAACTTATGGGAATCCATTGAACCCACATTGCCGGATATTACTGGCAAACGGAGTCAAGAGACCATTGGTTACGTAAAAAAAATCCACAAGATTAAGGGGGTTTTGAAATAATGGAAATATCCATCACATTATTGAACTTTGGTTACGCAATTGTCGGCGCTATATTGACCATTGCGTTTATGATCATAGGATATAAAATATTTGACAAGATGACCCCATTCGATACTTCTCAGCAATTAGCGGAAAAGAACATGGCCGTCGGAGTTGTGGTGGGGTCGATATTTATCGGGTTGGGTATTGCTGTAGGGCTGGTTATTGGCATGGGTCTTAACTGATCACACGATCTCCTTAGCGATCTCCTTAAATTTAGGAACCATATCGATAAATAGATCGAAAAAACATGGGTCGAACTGTGTTCCGCGGCCTTCATTCATGGTTTTGAGAACTTCCTCCTCTGGTGCAGCCTTTCGGTAGAAGCGGTCATTGGAAAGAGCGTCGAAGACGTCAACCAGAGCAACGATGCGGGCGACCTCGGGGATCTCTTCGCCCGCGAGATTATGGGGATAGCCTTTCCCGTCCCATCGTTCATGGTGGAAGAGTGTGATTTCATACGCCATCTGGAGCATGGAGAACTTTGAGTCTTTGAGAATCTCTCCACCAATAGTCGTATGTGATTTGATGACTTCAAACTCTTCCTCGGTCAGCTGTCCTTTTTTGCGCAGAATGATATCAGGGATTCCGATCTTACCGATGTCGTGCATTGGTGCTGCCAGACGCAGGTCGCTGACCCGCTGAGCGGGCCAGCCGGCGGCCTCGGCCAAAAGAGCGCTAAACAATGCCATTCGTCGAACATGCCCACCGGTTTCCTTATCCCTCATTTCGAGGGCGGACAGCAGCCTTATTATGGTTTCTTCCTGGGTTTGGCGGATCACGGACGTCTGCCGGCGGACTATTTTCTCAAGACCTGAGCCATACTCCTTCAAGGATCTCTCCAGACGGACCATTCGCTCACCAACGTTGACACGTGCCTGGAGTTCAGCCGGATCAAAAGGCTTGACAATGTAGTCGTCTACCCCGGATCCCAGCGCATTAACAATATCCTTCTTTTCCTCTCTGGATGTCAGGAGAATGATGTAGACAAAGGAGATTTCACTCCCTTTACCTCTGATATGGCGCACAAGCTCCATTCCATCCATTTCCGGCATCATCCAGTCTGTAATGATAAGATCGACTTCAGAGGAAAGAAACTCCTCCAGCGCCTCTAGACCGTTTTGAGCGGTGATGACGCGGTGGCCCCATTTTTCCAGAAAGTACTGGGTTCGTTTTAACGTTATGGCTTCGTCCTCGGCAACTATTATATTCATCAAGTTGGATTCTCCTCGATCAAATTCAAGAGCATTTTTTCAAGCTTGTCAAGCTCATTGATCAGCGTTTCGAACTTCTGGTCAATGCCGGAAAAATCACCTCTTCGTCCCATCTCTTCCAAATTCAAGGCCGCCTTGGCAGCAGCCTGGCCCTTAAAATTGCCTGTCATACCCTTTAAGGCATGGGCGGTAAGTCTCAGTGTGGTCGCGTCTTTAGTCTTCAAGGTCTCTCGTATGGTGTCAACCATCGAGGGATAGTCGCTGACGAACATGTCAACAGCCTCCTTGAAGAAGCTCCAATCATGGTCAAAGGCATCTATCAGCTCTTCTTTGTCAAAAGACACAAGGGCATCCTCAGCTTTTCCGAGAACAGGAGATTCTTGAGTTGCTTCAGGTACTAGGGTTTGAATCGTCTTCAGAAGCATATCCGAAGAGATTGGTTTGGATATATATTCGTCCATACCGGCTTCAATGCAGCGGTCCCGATCACCCTTCATGGCGTGGGCGGTCATGGCGATGATTGGGATGTGACCTCCGGTCTGCTTTTCAGATTCCCGAATCGCCTTGGCAGCTTCGAAACCATCCATCTCCGGCATCTGGACATCCATGAGTACAAGATCAAACTCATCTTTATTTAAAGCCTCCAAAGCTTTATGGCCGTTTTCAACCACAACCGCGCGGTGGCCCCAGCGGTCAAGCAAACGGAGAATAAATTTCTGGTTAAACAGCGTGTCCTCAGCCACAAGAATATGTAAAGGGCGGGTATAAGTCAATATTTGATCCGGCATCTTTGAGTCGACATCAGGTTGAATCTTTGTAATGTCAAGGGCGGTCATGATTGTGTCGAGTAAATCAGGAGGACGTATCGGCTTGGTAATGCTGGCCTTGACACCCAGTTCGCTTAATTCGGCTTGGCTGCGGGTGGATGAGTGGGTAAGCATCATAATAACATTGATATCCAGAGCGTCTTGACTGTTAATCCACCGGGCCAGCGTGAATCCGTCCGATTCAGGCATGTCCGAGTCAATAAGGGCCAGATTGAACGGTGCTCCAGAACCCTCGACAGGGACGAGGATCTTTTGGGCTTCCTCCATCCCGGAAGCGGCCTTTGAAGACATACCCCAGTTTTCCAATATCTCCTGGACGATCTGTCTATTGGTGGCGTTGTCGTCCACAACCAGCACTCTTACATTGCTCAGGTCAACGTCGTAAAGCAAAGCTTCTGCCTCTTCTTCATCGGGCTGTACAACAAATCGAGAAGTAAAGTGGAATGTGCTGCCCTTGCCGGGTTGGCTTTCCACCCAGATCCTGCCACCCATCAGGTCCACCAGTTGGGATGACACGGCCAATCCGAGTCCTGTGCCGCCGAACCGGCGTGATGTGCTGCTTTCAGCCTGATCAAAGGCGCCGAATATGATTTCTTGCTTCTCAATCGGAATGCCTATGCCCGTGTCTTTGACTGAGAAATGGATATGAGCTTCTGTTTCGTTTTGATGATCGAGTTGTACATTAACTACGATTTCCCCCTCTTCCGTGAATTTGATAGAATTGCCGACCAGGTTAAGCAACACCTGGCGAAAGCGGACAGGATCTCCGACAATATGATCAGGGACGTCGGAAGCAATGCGGTAGGCCAGTTCAAGCCGTTTCTCATGGGCTTTTCCAGCCATAATCTTTAAAGATTCACCCAAAAAATCCCTCAGTTTGAAGACGGTTTCCTCCAATTCCAACTTGCCGGCTTCTATCTTGGAAAAATCGAGGATGTCGTTGATTACAGAAAGGAGGGAATAGGCAGCCGCTTTGACCACGTCCAGATCTTCTCTCTGTCTGGGGTTCAAATCCGTATCGAGCATCAACTCGACTAAGCCGATGATTGAGTTCAGGGGGGTTCGGATTTCGTGGCTCATGTTGGCCAGAAAATTGCTTTTGGCTTTGCTGGCGCTTTCAGCGGCCAGCTTGGCCTGTTTCAGCTCTTCGGCCTTTTTGCGCTTGGTGACGTCCCTTATAAACCCCCGAAACCCGATTGGACGGCCTTTTTCTTTTATTAAAGATACAGACGGCTCAACAAAGCACTCTTCGCCGGTCTTTTTGATAAGTGTCCAGTCAGTTACTTTAATTGTTTTTCCTGTCTGAAGGACATGATTAAAAGTCTCAGAAACTTTCTTGGCATTCTCCTCATCCATAAAACTCCTTACATTTTTCCCCAAAATTTCATCTCTGGAATATTCAAGGATTTTGTTCATGGAGTTATTGAAGAAATCAAAGTTGCCCTCAATATCAACCTCATAATACCCGTCTTCGGAGCTTTCGATGATGGTTCTGTACTTTTCTTCGCTCTCCTTCAGCGAGTCTTCCGCCTCCCTGCGTTTGGTCATAGTGAATTGAGCATGGGAACCAAAGATCATGAAAAAGCATAAAACAAACACACGCGTCAAGATTCCATCGATATCAAAGATCAATCGATGAAAAAAATCAGCATTATCCGATAAGAAAACATATAACAAGGCCTCAAGAACCCAGTAAATTGCAGCAAGCCCCAATCCCCAAAAAACCATATTATCCGTTATGTTTGAAGCTTTATTAGTTTTATCACTCATTTGGCGCCTCCGTCGTTCGTTTGCATCAAGGATCCAATGCTTGAAACCAGGCAAAGCATTTGCGTTATTGCAGCAATTTGTGGTAAACTTATTTTCGATAGAATTTTTCATAATACATTTAAATCATTAATCACGCAAGAAAATTCATCTTTTGCCTGTCCATCAAGTTTGTCTCATGAAAAATGGAGGTTATCCTTGACAGATTATATTTTTATTGGTAAATTCTGATATTTAGCTAAATAAATTCATCTGTCCGTGGTAATCTACTTTCGAAACCCAGGCAGATGATTTCATGAAATATTATTTATTGGAGAGCAGATTTGGCGAGACATGATGAGATTTCATCAACTGAAAAGCTTCTTGATCTGATTCGCGGTAAGAGTGATACAGATTCTGACTCAACTGATGTTGCTCCCACCAAATCAACCACAAGCAGACTGAAACACTCTTTATTACAAGCATTTTCCCTCAAGAAGAGAATTGCAGTTGGTGTAGATATCGGCGGCAAAGATCTGAAAATGGTAAAGATCAGCCAGTCTTCGGATAAAAGGCAGGAGATGCTGGAATATTCGAGTCTGCCTTTAGAATCCGACATGTCAAAAGATAGTCCGCAATTCTCTAGTTTTTTAAAATCTGCTTTAAAAGACTTTTGTGGTGATTTAAAAAATGTTGAGATCTGGAGCGCCATCTCTTCGGCCAATGTGACAACGCGCTATTTACGTATTCCCAAAGTGCCTAATAAACAAGTTGCCAATGCTGCTTATTGGACATTTAAAAAAGAAGTTTCCTTTAATGAGAACAAAGAGATCTTTGACTTTGAGGTTTTGGGTGAAATCGCTGAAGATGGTGACGAAAAAATAGAAGTTATGTCTTACGCCGCACCAAAGCAGGAAATCAGTCAACTTAAACACATCTTTTCAAAAAGCGGCTACCCACTGACAGGCATATCGATTGTTCCTTTTGCACTCCAGAACCTCGTAAGATCCCAATGGCTTGAAACCGATGGAGAGAATATATGCACTCTTTTCATTGGAAGTGATTGGTCACGTATCGCTATTTTTTCAAAAGGGAACCTTGTCTTGTCCCGCGACATTAAAGCCGGTATAAAAAGCATGATCGCGTCTATAAGTGAAAAGGCCGATAAAAATCTACTGGAACAATCCGTGGTGATGGATGATACGGATGGTACAGCCATGGGCGGGAGTCTGGATGAAACGTCGCATATTGAAGAGGATCAGGCTCAAAGGCTTTTTTTTACTATAACTCACGATTCTTTAACTTTGACTGATGTAGAGTCAGGGCTTAAATACAAAGCCGACGATATATTCAAAATGATTCTTCCCGCTCTGGAGAGGGTAATCCGGCAGGTAGAGAGGACCATCAAGCATTTTTCCTTGACCTATAAAGATGGCGGTGTGAATAAAATTTACATCTCCGGCGAGGTAAGTGCTAATCGGCGTATAGTTGACTATATCGGCGATCAGCTATCTCTTAACGTTGATACCATTGATCTCTTCGAATCCAATCCATTTTTATCGAGTGACGTTTCAGTCCCCGATTCAGAATTAGAGCGAGGCGCTTTTGTTCCGGCAGTGGGTATGGCACTCTCCAATAATTCCCTAACCCCAAATTTCATCTTCACCCACGAGGAAAAAGCAAAACATACAGAATTTCTTCTTATTAACCGCTCATTTATTGTGGCTTTCCTGTTGTTTTTAGCGCTTTGTATCGGTGTCTCTATTTGGCAGAGCCATACATTAGACCGGAAAAGGGCCACACTAGTTCAACTTCAGCAGCAATTGGAGCAACAAAGTCCCATTGTTGATCAAGACCTCATAATAAAGATGGTCACCAAAGTTCAACGCAAAACTGATACTTTGGAGGCGATTAGCAAGAGATATATGGGTATGGCGGTGATCAGTGAAATATCTGAGTTGACGCCTTCCAATATCCGTTTGCTCAGTATTACCGCTGAGTTTGGTCGGCCTTCGAAATATAATCAGGCAGAAAAAAAGAGCAAGGATAAGAATAAACTGTTGAATATTGAAGGCGTTATATTCGGAGACCGCATGAAGCTTGAAACATCTTTAGCCGATTATATAGT
>JAUVVL010000105.1 GCA_030604635.1 Desulfobacteraceae bacterium | reverse complement strand
TGTCTGAGGCACCGCTGAAAGCGGGGCCGAGTTCACGGGACGCCCGTAGTGAGCCTTAGAACCATCCCGCACGGATGCGCCTGCCGAGGGCAATCTGAGACATGTCCACTTTATTATGCTCGCCTTATTAAGTGGCTGAAACACTTCTTAAGGCATTGCTTCAGGTTCATGCGCATAAATAGCACTTGAAATATCAACAAACCTGAAAATGAAGTAAGCTTTTGGTCTTCGAAACGAATTGCAGGATTTTTGTGGATTTTTACTTGAATTTGTGCTTTGCTAGATTTGACTGGTCTGCTCCCCGCAGGCCCCGCCTTTTAAGGCGGGGTCGAGGGGAGCTATATGAAATTGAAAAAATCCTTACCGGGCTGCGAAGCACTGCCGTAAGGCAGAACCCCCGCCTTTTAAGGCGGGGAGCTTCACTTGCGGTGACCTTCTGGATCGGGTTATTTTTTTCTTATCAAAATCACTTTTAACCTTTATCCATGGGGCCCCGCAAGCTTTTTATTACTTCCAAAATCATTTTTTTATGCAACTATGTGGTAAAGAACATGACCAAGCCGCAATAGGCCATGGCCCGCATCCGGTGGGGCAAAAGTGATATGAATCAAGATAAAAGCTTAAAAAATAATTATTACCAGTCGTTGACCCGCAAATTGATTTTTACCGTCATCGTTGTCTCTTTTGCGCCCATGATCCTGGTCAGCGGCGTTATTTTTAATCAATTCCGTGAATCCTATAAGGAGAAAGTCTACGCCCATCTTGGCGTGTTGGTCAAGAAACATAAAAACAATATTGACACTTTTTTAAACGAAAAGATGAATGACATTCGGTTCCTGGCAAAGACATCCAGTTTTGAGGAATTGAGTGATGAATCCTTTTTGCAAAACAGATTGGTTGCGCTTCAACAGGAATACGATACTGTTTTTGAAGATCTGGGAGTGATCAATGATGAGGGCGTCCAGATCGCTTATGCCGGACCGTTTGATCTAACCAACGCCCAATATCTTGAAGCAGACTGGTTTAAAAAGTCCATCAAAACTCAATATTTTATCAGCAACGTTTTCCTGGGCCTGCGCGGACTCCCTCATTTTATCGTAGCAATTAGACAAAGCATCGGGGAAAAGTATTGGATATTGAGGGCTACCATCGATTTCGCGGCCTTCAACAACATTGTAGAAAACATTCGCATCGGCAAGACCGGATCCGCTTTTATCCTGAACAGAGAAGGAGAATTTCAGACCAAACCGCATATACTCATTATAACTCACAAAGAAACTTATCTAGATTTCATAAAGAAGGGCACGAGGACTCAAAACGGAATCAACATTATCGAGAAAAAGGATGGGCCCGGCAAGAAAACCATTTATGTATCAGCCTTTCTCAAGAACGGAGATTGGCTGATGGTATATCAGCAGCATACAGCAGATGCCTTTTCAGACCTGAGACGAACTCAAAATATTGCTGCGATAATTTTTCTGATCGGCGGTTTAGCCATTATCACCATGGCAATTTTATTATCCAAGAGAATGGTGAGTCGCATTGCGACAGCGGATCATGAAAAGGGGATAATGAGCCAGCAGGTAATCGAAACCGGCAAACTGGCAACCGTAGGCGAACTGGCAGCCGGTATTGCCCATGAGATCAATAACCCGGTTGCCATTATGGTTGAAGAAGCCGGCTGGATCCAGGATTTGCTGGAGGAAGAAGAATTTCAGGAAACCGAAAATCTCGATGAATTAGAAAGGGCATTAAAACAGATTAATATCCAGGGAAAACGGTGCAAGGAAATCACCCATAAATTGCTCAGTTTCGCCAGAAAAACAGACTCTAGGGTTCAGGTTGTCCAGGTAAACGAGCTGATCGAGGATGCGGTGGGGCTCTCGGAACAAAGGGCGAAATACAGTAAAGTTGTAATCAATACAAATCTTGAAAAGAACCTGCCCTTCATCCAGGCCTCTCAGACAGAAATGCAGCAGGTCTTTTTAAATCTTATCAATAATGCGCTTGATGCCATGGACGGTAAGGGGGGCGGCACCATAGACATAACCAGCCGTTTGGAAGATAATAATATTATTATCAATTTTGCTGATAACGGCCCCGGTATACACAGGTACAACCTTGCCAGAATATTCGATCCCTTTTTTACCACCAAACCGGTGGGCAGAGGGACAGGATTAGGGTTGTCCATCTGCTATGGCATTATCAAAAAAATGGGTGGAGAAATCAATGTGCAAAGTGTTATCGACATGGGGACCACATTCAGTATCCGCATCCCCAAAGATCAAGATTGATGAATTCGTAAAAAATTCGAATTTATCTCGTAAGGAGGTCGCTTTGCTGGCTTTTTACGAGAACATCAAAACAAAGGAGAAATAGTATGGCTATTGCAAACGTGCTTTTAGTGGATGATGAAGCTCCCTTTGTGGAGACCATGACCAAGCGTTTGACCAAAAGAGACCTCAGCATTATTCCTGCTTTTAGCGGAGAAGAAGCACTGGAACGGCTTAAAGAGCAGAAAAATATTGAAGTCATAATACTTGATGTCAAAATGCCGGGCATGAATGGCATCGAAACCCTCCAAGAAATTAGAAAGAGACATCCCCTAATAGAGGTCATCATGCTCACCGGCCACGCCACAGTTGAGTCTGCCATTGAAGGAATGAAATGGGGTGCCTTTGATTACCTGATGAAGCCCTGCGATATCGAACATCTTATTTACAAGGTGTCGGAAGCCGCTAGCAAAAAGAGACGGCATGAAGATAAAATCGTCCAGGCGCGCATGAAGGAGATTACTTCTCGGATGATTTAGTTCCTTAATGGCATACTTTGTGCCTTTAGCAGCAAAATATATTTTATTAAATCGTCTTCAGTGATTATTACCAGATTGAGGGATTTAAGGATTCAGGAATTGGGGAGTTTGAAATCGGAAGTATTCTATATTTAATTCCTTAATCCCTCAATTCGCAATTCCTAAATTTGCCCGGTTTGTTCGGGTTGGGCAAGATATCATGTCAGAAAAAAATAAAAAAGAGTCAGGTCCTATCAAACTTCTCCTCGTGGATGATGAGAAAGGTTTTGTAAACGTGGTTGCCAAGCGGATGTCCAAACGAAATATTGATGTAACAAAGGCATACAGCGGCACGGAGGCTTTGCAGGCCCTGAGAAAGACAGATTTTGATGTAGCAGTCCTGGATCTGAAGATGGAAGATATGGATGGGATTGAGGTTCTCAAAATATTCAAGAAAATTGACCCGGATCTTTCCGTCATTATGCTGACAGGCCACGGATCCGAAGAGGCGGCCAGAGAAGGTGTCAAATTCGGTGCAGCTAATTACCTGACAAAACCGTTTGATTTTGAGGAACTTGTCGAAGAAATTAAAAAGGTCCATAAAGGTAGGAGGTGATGTTAGTGGAAAATTTCAATGTCCTGCTGGTTGACGATGAACCGGAGTTTTTGGAGACCCTGGTAAAGCGGCTGAAAAAAAGAGGGCTGAATATCAGTACGGCAAAAAGCGGAGAGGAAGCGCTTACTGTAATCATGGGAAAAGGGATTGATGTGGCGGTGCTGGATGTAAGGATGCCTGGTATCGACGGTATACAGACATTAAGAGAGATTAAGAAGCTAGATCCTTTGATGGAAGTGATTATGTTAACCGGTCATGCCAGTGTAGAGGTGGCCATAGAAGGGATGGAACTGGGCGCTTATGATTACCTCATGAAGCCTGCGGATATTGATGAGCTTTTTTACAAACTTCAGGACGCTTTTAAGAAAAGAACGATACAGCAAGAAAAAATTGGGAAACTTGAGGATCTTGTAAGTTACAAAAGCAAAACGAAAGGAGTGATATTAAAGTGACTTTTCTAAGAAAGTGGGGTCAATTTATGATGATGGGCGCAAAGGCCCATGCAAAGTGGGAGATTGGTGTATCAAATACTATTTTTAGTGATAAAAAGCGGCTTTTAATACTCGGTTTATTGACTATTCCCATTATACTGGGAGGTATTGCGTTTGCTGATCAGATCGGCGGGGCCCTGCCGGAATTATTAGGCGGCAAGAAAGCTTACAGCCCTGCCTTTTACAGCACAAGCATATTTGTCGTCTCAATCCTTATCGGACTGGGTGCCGGGCTGATTACCGGCTGCATCGGTGCTGGCGGAGGTTTCATCATTGCACCCGCCCTGATGAGCGCGGGCGTTAAAGGCATCCTGGCCGTCGGAACAGACCTTTTTCATATCTTTGCAAAGGCCATCATGGGGAGCGTCATACACCGGAAGCTGGGGAATGTTTCCGTCGCCCTGGCAGCGGTCTTTTTGATCGGAGCCATTTTAGGCGCAACTCTCGGAGGTGTTATCAACCGTGTGCTCTACGAAATCAATCCTGTGCTAAGCGACGCATTTATTACAACAGTCTATTCCCTGATGCTCGGTTTTCTTGGAACTTACGCCATGACAGACTTTCTCAAGGCAAGAAAGGCACAACGTGGTGACTTTCACGGGAGGGATGCCCATGACGGAAAAGTGGAAGGCGTTGAAATGGGAAATCTTCCCAAAAAGCTCCAGGCCGTTAAAATACCTCCTATGGTCAAATTCGACTTTGACCTGACCCCCACCGGGCGGAGTATTTCATGGATCTTTCTGGTCTTAAGCGGCTGTCTGGTCGGACTTGCGGCCGGTATTATGGGCGTTGGCGGCGGCTTTTTAACCTTCCCCATATTTGTCTATGTCCTTGGTGTATCCTCCATGACCACGGTGGGAACGGACATTTTCCAGATCGTGTTTACAGCCGGCTATGCCGCAATCAGCCAGTACGCTATTTACGGTTTTATTTTTTATACCCTTGCCATGGGCATGCTGCTGGGATCTCTGGTGGGCATCCAGATCGGGGCAATTGTCACAAAGGTCGTTCCGGGCATCACGATCCGCGGTTTTTACGCCATGGCGGTACTGGCCGGTTTTTTCAACCGTATCTTTGCCCTGCCGGCCAAGCTGGGTGCAATGGATGTCATTACAATATCAAAAGGGACAGGCGCTCTCTTGGAAACCATTGGAATCTGGATCTTTTTTATAGTAATAGCCGGATTCTCGGTCTGGGTAATCGGCACGTTCCTTAACAATATCATGGTGCTTAAAGGCGAGGAGGCTAAAGCATGATAGCACATAAGAAAGAATTTTATGGCGGCTTCGGATTGTTAATCGGATTTATAGTAATACTTATATTAATATTTTCGCCTGTCTTCAAGGGCCAAAACGGTCTGGAATATTTAGACGACCTTTACAACTCCATTTCAAAAGGATCGGCTTATTACATTCCAAAGGTCAAGAAGCAAACCGACACGTTTTCCGGCAAGTCTGTAAGTGTGGTCATTGAGATGGCAGACGAGGCCCAGGCGCAACAAACATCTTCTTTGTTCATGAAAGGCGGCGCCCTGGTCAATGTATCCGGAACCAGACTTACAGTCGAGGGAGATTTGGGCAAAATCCTTGAAAACTGTCTTGCTGATGCAGACAGCATGTATATAAATGATGGACAGGCAATATCTTCCAAATACGGTTACAGCGAAAGACTGGTCCTGTTCAACTGGTGGAAGGCGCTCAAGGCCATGGACAAGGACTTAAAGAAACAAAAGGAGTTCGAAGCAGCCAAAACCGTTGCTTTAGTAGTAAAGAAGGCGGTGGAATGTTCATATAATTATTACAAGATAGAGCCCCAGAAAATATCAGACCGGGTTGGAGTTGTTTTCTTTTCTCTTGTATTTTATGTTGTCTATACTCTCTGGTATGGTTTTGCAATTATGTTTATGTTTGAGGGGTGGGGTCTGAGACTGGAACACTAGGGATTGATGATATACGATTGTCAATTGACGATTGAATAATGTGAAAAAAAAATCTTCAATTGCCAATCTTCAACTATCTCAGGGGTCGGGGAGTTATCGTCTTTAAGGCCGCTCCATGGGTAATCAGATTCCAAACCGTGTGAACTCACACACACACCACACACGCTTTTACATCTGATCACCCATTATGCTTAATTGAGGACAACTTTTCGATAAAACTCCCCGACACCTCAACTATCTGAAAAGGCTAAAAGCAAACAGTATCTCACCTTGCTTTTAGCCTTTTTTTCAGATATTTTAACAGAAAACAAACCTTTAACTAACAACCCGAAACTTGAAATTATGTGCAGACTGTTTAATCGTTTTAAGAAGCTTTTTATTAAAAAGCCAAAACTTGCTGCTGCTGTCGAAGAACTCCGTATTGCCTTTAAGGACAGGTATCACAGTTTTAAGCTCCTATTAAATGCCAACAACAGAGCTCTCGAAATTATGGCCAATATCGAGCGGGCCTTGCAGGGCAAGCAACCCTTTGGCATGACCTTTGTCCGGTCAAGTTGCACGGCGGTATCTGTTAATGTCTTCAACATGATAAAAAATATAGAAAAGCTTGCCCAGGGCAAGTACGGAAAACTCAATGGCCGGTTCAATGATATCCAGCAAAATATCGATAGGTTGCTCTCACAGAAGAAATCGACGGAAGATGAAAGGCTTATTATACCCCTGGATGCTGTGAATAAGGAGATGACCGATCTTGTGGGGAGCAAGATGGCTAATCTGGGGGAAATAAAAAACAGGCTCCAGATCAAAGTCCCCGGAGGCTTTATTATTACAGCGGCGGCCTATGAAAGGTTTATCAGGGAAAACGATTTGCAGGCGGAAATAGACAGGCGCTTTCAGTCCACCGATGTGGACAATATGGAAAAGCTCTACACCCTCAGCTCAGAAATCCAGCAGCTTATCATCAGATCCGGGGTGCCGGATGATCTGGCCGATGATGTCATGCAGGCATGGAAACAACTTGAATCAGAAACAAAAGACAGGATAACCCTGGCCCTGCGAAGCAGCGCTTTGGGGGAAGATACACAGGATAGCTCATTTGCAGGCCAGTATCGGAGCGAATTAAACGTAAGTATTGACAGCATTTTTTATGCGTATAAGGAAGTTCTGGCAAGCAAATACTCTCTTCAGGCCATCACCTACAGATTGAACAGGGGATTTAGGGATGAAGATATTTCCATGTGCGTGGGATGCATGGCCATGGTGGATGCCGTAGCAGGCGGTGTCATTTATTCACGCAACCCCGTTGATATGAGAGATGATTCGATTTTTATCAACTCCGCATGGGGGTTGCCCAAGTCTGTTGTTGACGGTAGTGATGCCTGCGACCTCTTTGTTGTTTCACGAAAAGCGCCCATGGAAATTATTCGTGAAGATATAAAGGCCAAGGAAAGAAAATTTGTCTGCTTCCCTGAAGAAGGCGTATGTCGCATGGAGTTGACCGGAGATACAGGGGATTTGGCCTCCATAGATAAGAAGCAAGCATTCGATTTAGCAGAAATTGTGGTTAAAATTGAACAATACTATGCAATACCCCAGGATATTGAATGGGCCATTGCCCAGGATGGCTCTGTTTATATCCTGCAATGCCGGCCGTTGCAGCAGATGGAGATGGAAAAGAAAGATATTCCTGAATCAGAATTTAACGCAGATCATGAGGCCGTTATTACAAGGGGTGGGATCACCGCAAGTCCGGGCGCTGCCTGCGGGACAGTCTATCTGGCGGATAAAGGAATTGATGTGCTGCGATTCCCCGAAGGGGCGGTCCTGGTTACCCGGCAGGCACTCCCCAGATGGGCTTCTCTTTTAAATAGATCCGCTGCAGTTGTAACGGAACAGGGCGGCTTTGCAGGACACCTTGCCAACGTGGCAAGGGAGTTCGGGGTCCCTGCACTCTTTGGTGTGCCCGGCGCCGTGGATCGCTTGAGCAATGGCGAACTGGTAACCGTTGATGCTGATTCCTTGACAATATATAAAGGAAAAATCGAGCCTTTGCTTGTGAAATCCGCGACAAAGAAAAACCTTATGGAAGGAAGTCCGGTTTATGAAAACCTGCGACAGGTGAGCGGCCTTATTGTACCCTTAAACCTGCTGGATCCGGATTCTTCTGATTTTAGCCCGGCCAACTGTAAAACCTTCCATGATATTACCCGGTTTATCCATGAAAAATCGGTTAAGGAGATGTTCGATTTTGGCAAGGAGCACGATTTTTCCGAAAAATCGAGCAAACAACTTTTTTATAACGTTCCCATGCAGTGGTGGATCTTGAATCTGGACGACGGGTTTAAAGAGGAGGTGGACGGTAAGTATGTCAAACTGGAAAATATTGTCTCTATTCCCATGCTGGCCTTCTGGGGCGGGTTCACGGCCATCCCCTGGGACGGCCCGCCTGCGATTGACGGCAAGGGACTCATATCCGTCATATTCCAGTCAACCACAAACAGGGCATTAACTCCTGGTGTTCGTTCAGCCTATGCCGACCGGAACTATTTTATGATCTCCAAAAATTATTGCAGCTTAAGTTCCAGGCTGGGTTATCACTTCTCCATCTTAGAGGCCCTGGTCAGTGAGCGTTCAATCGAAAATTATGTCAGCTTTCAATTTAAAGGAGGCGCTGCAGACTATCAGAGACGGCTTAAACGGGTACATTTTATCGGAGATATACTGGAAAAACAGGATTTCAGGGTAGAAATCAAGGAAGATAACCTGATCGCCCGTGTGGAAGGGCATGAAATGGATTACATGAAAAAACGACTTGAAATTCTGGGTTACCTGACTCTCCATACCCGGCAGCTCGATATGATCATGGCCAACAATGCCACCCTGAACCATTATCGCTCAAAAATCTACAAAGACATTCAGAACATCCTCAACTCAAAATAAAACGCTGTCTGGTTTGAATCTGCATCCTCTGTTTTCATTTATTTACAATTTGTAAAAAAACCTGACATCCACACCCCAAGAACTTCTTGCAGAAATTTCCATCAATTAAATAAATGTAATTAATTAGGGGGGGTTAGCAGTGTTGCCTTCTACGCCCGAATTGGCATAGAGGTTGCAACTTGTTTGGATAAATCAGTGTCCACTCTTTTGGGAGAAAATTTTGAAACAGAATCACTTTGCAATGATGAGAAAAATCATTTTGACCAGTATGATCCTGGTTCCGTTAATCCCCTTTATCCTGGCCCTGGGTACTGGCTATCATTATTTCACGACGTCTCTTGAGAATAGTACGATTTCAAGCTTGCAAAGAATTGTCGAAGATCACCGGCATATGATCGAGTCCTTTCTCAAGGAGCGCAAACACGATTTAGATTTTATTCTTCATTCCTATACATTTGAATATCTTAGCCAACATGAAAAACTCGACGGGGTTTTTAATCATTTACAAGGGGGATCACATGCGTTCGTTGATCTGGGAGTCTTTAACGAAGCCGGTGTGCATGTTGCCTATCACGGGCCATACAGTTTAAGGGGCAAGGTCTATAAAGATGAAGAATGGTTCAAAGAAGTTATAAGGCATGGATACTACATCAGCGACATTTTTTTAGGTTACAGGCAGATACCACATTTTGTTATCGCTGTTACCAGGGAAGAGGCGGACAAAAAGTGGGTGGTTCGTACAACTATTGATACTGTTACGTTTAATAACATTGTTAAGGGGGTTCGTATCGGCAAGACAGGAGAGGCCTATATCCTTAATGCAAATGGCATACTGCAGACAGAACCGCGTTCCGGCGGAAAATTGATGGATAAACATCCGGACAACATCGAATATCCGTCATCCAATACCAGTATCAAAACCTTTATCAATAAGGATGTAAAAGGGGAAAAATATCTATACACAACTACCTGGCTGCAGAATAAAAAGTGGCTGCTTGTCGTCAGGCAGGAGAGAGCAGATGCATTCAAAGCGCTAACTTCAGCCGTTTACCTGATCGTGCTCATCTCGATTACTGGCGGTTCGGCTATTGTTGCTGTTGCGTATTACGTCACGAACCTCATTGTCGGGCGAATGGAAAAAATGGATACTGCAAAGGAACAGTTAAACCAGCAGCTCATCGGAGCGAGTCGACTTGCAGAACTTGGCGAAATGTCAGCAGGCTTTGCCCATGAAATCAACAATCCGCTTCAGATTATTAAAAATGAGCAATCTCTTATTGAAATGAATTTATCGGAGCTAAAAGAAACAGGCCATCTAAAAGAATCGGAGTCTCTGGCAGAACTTGAGGATTCCATGGATCAAATTACACTTCAGATTGCCCGCTGCTCTAAGATTACCCAGGCTATTTTAAAATTTGGCAGACAGGACGAGCCAAAACCTCAAAATATTGACCTTCGAAGTTTCATTCCGGAAATCACCGGCATGGTGGCCCAAAAGGCTGTTGTCCACGGAATTTCAATAGAGCAGGATATTGCTGAAAATACTTATCCGGTACATGGAGATTCCGCGCAACTGCAGCAGGTTTTAGTGAATCTTTTTAACAATGCAATGGATGCAATTTTGGAACAACATGGAACATCAGGGGGTAAATTACTTGTCAAAGCAGGGCCAAAAGAAAACAACACTGTCGAAATATTGATAAAGGATAATGGAGTCGGGATCAGTCCTGAAAGTTTAAATAAAATTTTTTCCCCGTTTTTCACAACCAAATCAGTTGGAAAAGGAACAGGATTGGGCCTTTCGGTATGTTACGGCATTATCAATAATATGCACGGTAGTATGGAGGCCAGCAGTGAAATAGGTGTCGGCACGACCTTTACCATACTGCTGCCGGCAGCGGTTTAAACCACCATCTTTGGTGGTGATAATTATACGTCTCGGAATTTCTGCGACTTTAGTCGAGTGGTTAAATAGTCGAATTGTCGAGTCGTAAAGGCCTTGAACAACTCGACTAATCAACTACTCGACCACTCGACCAATTGTGAGCGAAGCGAACTAAGTTCACTAATCGGTTTAGTCGGTAACTATTCAACTCAACGACTTAACTATTTGACCATTTAACCAGATTACAGGGAGCAAATTATGGAAAAAATGAAGATGCTGGTGGTGGATGATGAAGAAAGGTTTTTGTCCACCACAAAAAAGCTGCTTGCAAAAAAAGGTTATGATGCTGTGACAGCCGCAAGCGGGGCCGAGGCCCTGGAAAAAATCAGGGTTCAAAACATCCATGTGGTTATTCTTGATGTCAAAATGCCTGGCATGGACGGCAATGCCACCTTAAAGGAGATTAAAAGGCAATATCCATTGACCGAGGTTATTATGCTGACAGGACATGCCACCATGGAATCCGCAATTGACGGTTTAAAATCAGGGGCTATCGATTATTTAATGAAACCCGCGGATATCGACGAAATTATCCAGAAAGCAGAAGAAGCCTTTGAAAAAAGACAGGGGCTGGAAGAAAAAATTCGTGTGGCCAAGATGCGAAAGCTAATGAAATCTCCGAGTGAAATTATCCAGGAAACGTAGAATATATAGTACGAGACCTTAGAAAAATGCTTCCCGCTAAAGCGGGATTCAAGTTCAAGGAAGGCGAAAATTTTAACCACAGGAATACATTGAGTATTTTGAGGATAAAGCTAAAGCTTCACTTCGTGCAAAATGTTGAGCCTGACATCCCGCCAATGGCGGGAGGCAAAAGGGGGCGTTTTGCAAAGGTCTCA
>JAUVVL010000161.1 GCA_030604635.1 Desulfobacteraceae bacterium | reverse complement strand
GAGACCTTTGAAAAATGCTTCCCGCTAAAGCGGGATTCAAGTTCAAGGAAGGCGAAAATTTTAACCACCCCAGTACGATCTATCGGACCTACGGGGCAGGCACGAATACATTGAGTATTTTGAGGATAAAGCTAAAGCTTCACTTCGTGCAAAATGTTGAGCCTGACATCCCGCCAATGGCGGGAGGCAAAAGGGGGCGTTTTGCAAAGGTCTCTAAACATCAACATGGTTCACGCACCAGGGTTTTCCCGCCCGGCAGACAGAGGCCCCCGCCAGAGGCGGACAAGACCCCTATAAGTTGGGTATTTAGGCTATTTGCCGTTAATGTATGAAGGGGTTAGAAAATGTTACGATATATTCTTACGGGTTACATTGAAAACGCGTTGGCTCAAGCGGAATTTGACAAACTTGAAGATGGGTCATTTTCCGGCCGCATTCCATCCTGCAAAGGAGTAATCGCTTTTGGTAAAACATTACGCGAATGTGAAAATGAACTGCGGTCTACCCTTGAAGATTGGGTGCTGGTTGGTTTGAAATTAGGACATCCTCTTCCCGTTATAGCAGGATATGATTTGAATCAGGAGCCGAGCCGTGAGTCAATGGCAACCGTGTAAACGCCGTGTTTTCATCAAACGACTACGCCGCCTTGGTTTTGATGGACCGTCTTCAGAAACACGCCATCAATTTATGGTTTATGAAAAATACCGTTTAAGCATACCATCAAATGCTGAATATTCAGCCCCACAGTTACGTATGATGTTGAAGGAAGTCGAATCAATTTTAGATCGATCCATTACTTCTGATGAATGGAATAGCTTGGCATAATCGTGTAACCGATGTTTTTCTCCCCCAGTCCCCACACCACTCCCGATAAATCGGGATCTACGACTTGCCATGAGGATTCCTGCCTTAGGAGCGTAATTCACAGAGCCTGTCGGGCTAAGTGGTAAAGGACAATTGTAGGACGGCCATGCTTTCTCCTGCACGCAAGTTACTAAAAGTCTTCCATCCGGAAGGGATTCCGTGGCCGGGCACGGTATTTTATAATGCGGTAAGCAAAACCAGTATATTTCAACGCAATTACGAGTTAGTGGCCAGGGACATATTAACCTATTGCTCGGAAGGGAGTATTTTAGATATTGGCACAGGACCGGGTTGGCTGCTGGTAAAACTTCATCACCTGTCCCCAAGGTTGCGAGTAACCGGTTTGGATGCTTCACGCTCTATGGTAGCTAAAGCCCGGAAGAACATGGCAAATGCCGGACTTTCCGAAGTCGTTGAGGTTAAAGAAGGTAATGCCGGCAACCTACCTTATGCCAACGACTCTTTCGATACGGTAGTGAGCACGGGATCCATCCATCACTGGAAGAATCCTACAGTGGGGTTGAATGAAGTTCATAGGGTGCTCAAGCATGGCGGTTATGCCCTGATGTATGACCTTGTGAGTGACACGCCGGAATCTGTTTTAAGGGAAGCGGCTCGCGAATTCGGGAAATTAAAGATCGTGCTTTTATGGCTCCATGCTTTCGAGGAGCCTTTCTATAGCTGTAAAGGTTTTGAATTGCTGGCCCGACCCACCTTATTCAAGGAGGGCCGAACCCGGTTTGTGGGTGTAATGTATTGCTTGATTCTGAAAAAAGCCAGATAAAGTTTTCATGAAATTCGGGCTAAGAGGATATTCAGATGAGCACATATATCTTAATGAAGATCCTTGAATCCACTCCAAGCAGGTATGACAGCGGCATCCGCATTCTCACGCTTGGAAGATTGGACAGGGTTTATAATCGTTTAACGTCTCATATAAAAAGGGGGCAGAGGGTCCTTGACCTTGGCTGCGGTACTGGAGCATTGACGCTATATGCTGCGCAGAAAGATGCAAAGGTGAAAGGAATTGATATTAATTCCCAAATGTTGGAAATAGCAAAAAAGCGGATAAGTGAGGCGAATTTATCACACAGAATAGATTTGTATGAAATGGGTGTTGCTGAGCTTGGAAGCGAAGAATCGGAAAGCTATGACGTTGTGATGAGCGGTCTTTGTTTTTCTGAATTAAGCGAAGATGAGATAATTTATACCTTGAGAGAGGCAAAAAGAATATTGAAGCCAAGAGGCCTTGTGCTTATTGCAGATGAGGTAACCCCTAAAAGCCTTTCCAAGAGATTAATTAATTGGCTGATAAAATTTCCCCTCGTCATTTTTACGCACCTAATCACTCAAACAACGACAAATACTGTAAAGAATCTGCCGGAGAAAATAAATAAGGCGGGTTTTCTTATAGACTCGATCAAATTGAATAAAATAGAGAACTTTATTGAGCTGGTAGGAAAAAAACCTTAATGGAAATACGCAATGAATCTCATTAAATATTTTGTTTTAAATACTATAGAAACCTTGCTGAGAGTTTTCCCTTTTCCCTGTAAAACAGGTTTGATAAAAATGGGGAATCCGGGCACAAATTCACCTGTTTTTCTAACCTGTAATTATCATCTTGCTGTAGAAAGAGTTAAGAGAGCACTGAAGGGGATTGACTGCTATCTGCTTGTTGCTAACAGCAGGGGAATCAATGTTTGGTGCGCCGCCACGGGCGGTCTTTTCACAAATCACGATATTATTTCAGTCCTAAAAACCAGTGGAATTGAAGGGCTTGTGGATCACCGAAAAGTGATACTGCCCCAGCTTGCAGCTACAGGTATTGAGGCTAGGACTATAAAGAAAAAGACCGGGTGGAATGTCATCTGGGGACCGGTTTATGCTAAAGATATTCCTGCTTTCATAAAAAACAAGTTTAAAAAAACTCCTAAAATGCGTGGGGTTGAGTTTCCCTGGATGCAGCGGACTGAGATGGCTGTTGCCTGGGCATTCCCAATTTCTATCATAGCCGCTATCGCCGTAATTCCATTTTGGCCTGAAACGATTTTCCTTCTTATTTTATTGGTTTGGGGACTGGCTTGCTTAATCTTCCTGGCTTTTCCTATTTACAGCCACCGGCTAAATTCTGAGCGGAAAAGAATCGGCTTTATTTTCTTCGATTTTGGACGAGGAGGATTTAATCTATTCATATGGATTTTTTTCATTCTTGCTCTTATTCTTTATAGCATTTTAGCTGGAGATTTTACTTGGGGATCTATTCTTCGCTGGGGCTTTATATCACTTATAGCTATTCTTATTATAAGTCTTGATCTAATGGGTAGTACACCTACATACAAAAGTGGATTGCACGAAGACAGGCTGCTTAAAGTCATTCTTGATGAGACAAAATGCAATGGCGCCGGTTTTTGTGATCAGGTTTGCCCAAGAGATTGCTACCGGGTGAACAGAAAAGAGCAAATCGCAACAATGCCAAGGGTGGGTCGATGTGTCCAGTGCGGTGCTTGTATCGTCCAATGCCCTTTCAATGCCTTGTATTTTATGAACCCGAAAGGGGAAATAATACCTCCGGAAACCATCAGAAAATTCAAATTAAACCTTATAGGTAAGCGACTTACGCAAACTGAGGGGAAATGACAGTGAATTTGAAATTGTTGAAGTTGAAGCCAATGATTTAATGCTTTACTTAACTGGAAGGATCCTACCGCGGGGTTAGAGGAATCCGGGATAGTATTGGACTCATAAATGAATGCATGCTCATTCAGTTGAAAAAAAGCGCCTAGCCCAAAGGCACTTTTAATTCACCAGTCTCACTATTTACAACCACCACTTTTTATTTGATATTTATCACTATTTAGTCGAAGCTGATTTTTTTATCAATTTTTCTTGACATTTTACAGCGATGTCTGTTAATGAATGAGTATTCATTCATAAGACAGTAAAGAATCCGGGCACAGAGGACCCGGCTTTGATTTGCCCCTGAAAGGGGTTACTATCAATAATTTTAAATCCGAAATTCGAATACCCGCCTGCCATTGCCCGATTTGCATTATGGCGCCTATTTGCTCCTGCCTCAAAACTTGAGGTAGTTGAAGCATTATTACCAAAAAGGCATGGGCGGGCAGGTCGAAATTCGAAACAAATCCGAATACCCGCCTGCCATTGCCCTGTTTGCATTATGGCGCCTAGTTGCTCCTGCCTCACTGCTTGAGGCGGTTGAAGCACTCTGCCCAAATAGGCATGGGCGGGCAGGTCAAATTTCCAAATGTTCAAAACATAGAGGCTTTTGACCATTATAAATAATATTGATAGAATGCATTAATGTTTAGGACATTAGAATTTCGGTCATTTGATATTGTTTCGGGTTTCGGATTTCGTGCTTCGAATTTTTTATCTACTTATTTCGGCAGAGCCGGTTAACTCTGACCTGGCTCTACAAGGCGTAGGCTCTACGAGCCGGAGGCCCAGAGGACCAGGTTTTTTACGACCAAATAAATTTTAATAGAGGTTCTGTTATTAGCACTAAAGAGAAAATAAACGACAAATATCATCGGATCCTTGAAGCGGCAGTCAAAGTATTTGCGGAAAAGGGTTTTTTCCAGTCAACCGTTTCTCAGATCGCCAGGGAAGCCGGTGTCGCTGATGGTACGATCTATCTTTATTTCAAAAATAAGGATGATATCCTGGTACAGTTTTTCAGTAACAAGACCAAGCAGGTATTTGCCCGGTTCAGGGAAGAAGTCAACAAAGCGGACAATACTGTTGGCAAACTTCGCTATCTTATCCGCCTGCATCTCGAGGAATTCCAGAACGATCGGAATATGGCAGTGGTCTATCAGGTTGAAACACACCGGAATATCCGTTTAGTTGAAGAGCAGATCAAAGAGATGTCCAAGATGTACCTGGATATTGTTTCAGAAATTGTGGAGCAGGGCCAGGAAGAGGGAATCATTCGTAAGGATCTGTATCTGGGCCTTGTGAAGCGTTTCATACTTGGAGCCGTGGATGAGGTAATAAACACCTGGCTACATTCAGGCGGAAAGTATGACCTTGTGTCCATGGCAGATCCCCTTGTTGAGCTTTTTTTAAAGGGAATAGGCAACATAGGGGAAACAGACGTAACTTCTTAATAAGTGATGGGGAATAAGGAAAAATAAGAATGGCACAGATTATTGCTGATCGTAGAGACGTCGATTTTGTTTTGCACGAACAGATGCAGGTGGAAGATCTGAGCAAACACGAAAGGTTTGCCGAGTTTAATAAAAAGACGGTTGATATGATTGTATCCGAGGCACGCAATCTGGCGATCAAAGAGATCCTTCCCACCCAAGAATTGGGTGATCAGGAAGGATGCAAGTTCGAAAACGGAAAAGTGACGGTTCCGGAGTCTTTTCACAGAGCTTACAAACTCTTCAAGGAAGGTGAATGGGTGGCCATGACTGAGGACACCGAGTGGGGAGGCCAGGGAATGCCGACAACAGTTGCACTGGCAGCCAATGATTACTTTGTGGGAGCCAACTTAGCTTTTATGATTTATCCGGGGCTGACCAATGGTGCGGGAAGACTGGTTGAGACATTCGGAACAGATAAGCAAAAAGAGACCTTTCTTAAAAAAATGTGCACCGGAGAGTGGACCGGAACGATGCTGCTTACGGAACCTGAGGCAGGATCGGATGTGGGCGCACTCACCACTTCCGCGGTCAAGAATGATGATGGAACCTATTCCATCACTGGGAACAAGATCTTCATCTCCGGAGGCGAACACGATCTGGCGGAAAATATCATACACCCTGTTCTTGCCCGCATCGAAGACGCTCCTGCGGGAACCAAAGGAATCTCCCTGTTTCTTGTCCCCAAAATATGGGTCAACGACGACGGAAGTCTTGGTGAGTCCAACGACGTGGTCTGTACCGGTATTGAAGAGAAAATGGGAATCCACGGCAATTCAACTTGCTCTCTTACCCTTGGCGGCAAGGGTAAATGCAGAGGAACCCTGCTGGGTGAAGAGAACAAGGGAATGCGCGCCATGTTCCAGCTGATGAATGAAGCCCGTCTGATTGTGGGACATCAGGGTTTAAGTTGTGCGTCATCTGCTTACATGTATGCTGTTAATTATGCCAGAGAGCGGATTCAGGGAAAGGATCTTCTCAAAATAAGGGACAAAAGTGCCCCTTCGGTTCCAATTATCAGGCATCCGGATGTGCGACGCCAGCTCATCACAATGAAGGTATATGTCGAGGGGATACGAAGCCTCCTCTATTATGTAGGTCTGTGTGAAGACAAGATTAAAATCACGGAAGACCCGGAAGAAAAAGCCAAATATCAGGGTATCATCGATGTCCTCATCCCGATTGCCAAAGGCTATGCCACAGACAGGGCCTTTGAGGTTTGCAGCCACGGTATCCAGGTCTATGGCGGATATGGATACATTAAAGAGTATCCCATGGAGCAGCTTCTGCGGGATTGCAGGATAACCATGATCTACGAAGGCACCAACGGCATACAGGCCATGGATCTTCTGGGGAGAAAGCTTGGAATAAATAGGGGAAAACCCTTTATGGATCTTTTGGGTGAAATGCAAAAGATCATTGCAGCGGCCAAAGGTGTATCCGGCCTGGAGAATTTTGCAACTAAAGTGGAAGAGGCGGTCAATAAGCTGGGCGAAGTTGCTTTGCATATGGGGACAACGGCCATGTCGCTCAGGGTTATTAATGCCTTTGCCTTTGCCTATCCTTTCATGGAAGTCACCGGTGATGTGGTAATGTCCTGGATGCTGCTGTGGCGGGCAACGATTGCGGCCCGGAAACTAGAAAAGGGAGCCAGGAAAAAGGATGCCGCCTTCTACGAGGGCCAGATTAAAAGTGCTGAATTCTTCTTCTATTCCGTCCTTCCGATCACACTGGGTAAGATGAGAGCCATTCTAACAACCAATGGTGCTGCTGTAGAGATTTCCGATGATTCATTCGGCGGATAGATTTTTCATACACAACACCTATTTTTGTCTTTTTGCCATCTCTTCTTCCCTGAGCTTCTTTTTCAAAATTTTACCCACGTTGGTTTTGGGGAGTTCGTCCCTGAATTCAATTTCAGTCGGTAGCTTATACTTGGCCAGCTTGTCCGTGCAGTATTCGATAAGTTCTTCCTGGGTTGCAGTTTCACCTTCTTTTAGCGCAACAAAGGCTTTTATCGCTTCGCCGCGTGTTGGGTGAGGTATACCGATGGCAGTGGCTTCCTTAACCTTGTGGTTCTCATATAATACTTCTTCAATATCGCGCGGATACACATTACAGCCGCCGGATATGATCATATCCTTTTTACGGTCAACAATGTAAAAATAGCCGTCTTCGTTCATTTTGGCGATATCGCCGGTGCGGAGCCACCCGTCAATCACGGTTTTGGCTGTTTCTTCGGGATTGTTCCAGTAACCCTTCATGACCTGTGGGCCTTTAATAAGAAGTTCGCCGGTTTCTCCAACCGGAACGTCGGTGTTTCCATCATCCAGATCTACAATGCGGCACTGCGTATCGGAAATTGGAACCCCGATACTTCCGACTTTCCGCTTTCCACCGGCAAAAGGATTTACATGGGTTACCGGCGTAGTCTCGGTCAAGCCGAATCCTTCCACGATTACGGCGCATGTCTTATTCTCGAAATCCCTGATAACTTCAACCGGAAGCGGGGCACTTCCTGAAAAGCATCCGATAATGGAAGTCATATCAACCTTATCGATGTCAGGATGGTTAAGCATCCCAATGTACATAGCCGGAACCAGCGGAGCAAAGGTAGGCTTGAATTTTCCGATGGCCTCAAGCAAAGGTTCCGGCTGGGGTTTTGGAACGAGGATATGTCCCCATCCCATGTGAATGGCAAAGTTCATGGCAACTGAAAGTCCGAAAACATGGAAAAATGGCAGGGCGCCCAGCATGACTTCTTCACCTTTATTGAATGTCGGAAACCATGCTTCAATCTGCTGGACCTGTTTGCTCAGGTTGCCGTGGGTGAGCATGGTGCCTTTTGAAACACCGGTTGTGCCTCCTGTATACTGATACATGGCAACATCATCAAATGAAAGTTCAACATCAGGTGGAGTTGGCGAACTTTTTGCCAGCACATCCTTCCATTTGTAAACATTTTCAGCAGATTTTACATTGGCGGCCAAATTTTTCTTTTTGGCGACAAGGGGAAACAGAATGTTCTTTGGAAAAGGGAGATAATCACCGATAGAGGTATAAATGATCTGTTTAATTTTTGTTTTCGGCCTTAGATCGATCATGCGATTGCCTAAAAGGTCTAAGGTAATAAGTAATTTCGAGTCTGAATCGTTGAATTGATGTTCAAGCTCACGGTCTGAATACAATGGGTTATTCATAACCGTAATACCACCGATCTTTAATATGGCGAAGTAGGCTACAACGCAGGGAATAACGTTCGGCAGGAGAATGGCCACGCTGTCACCTTTATTGATGCCAAAGGCATGAAGGCAGGCGGTAAAACGGTTCACCATATCATTCAGTTGACGATAGGTTATTTTGTATCCCTGAAAGAGAAGCGCCATTTTGTCCGGAAACATGCCGGCTGATCTTTCCAGAATTTCCGACAGACATATCTCTTCGTATTCTATATTTTCCGGAACTCCCTCTTCATAACTTGATATCCATGGTTTATCTTCATATTTAATTTCTTTTGTCACGTGAACCTCCTTTTTTAAGTACGTCTCTTTCTGGTTTATTGCAACGATTAGCAGGTGTTATTTGTCGATCTGATAATGATGATATTTTTTCTTATAAAGAGACTGTTAGGATGAAAATTGATTTTTGTCAAGAATTCATGAAGCCTTGAAATATATAAACAATTATAAAACATAGTATTAATTTAGCTTTTTGAAAAACGTGTTCCACAATGCGATAATGTTTTCAAAGGGCTAAAATGTGTAACTTCTCAATAAATTCTGGAGCCCACTGGTGATAAAATGTAAAAGAGCTGGCTGTTTGAGCGTGTTAGAGAGCCTTAAGAAAAAACAGCTAATAACAAGATTCATCTTTTAACATATGATTGACGCCATTAAACAGT
>JAUVVL010000269.1 GCA_030604635.1 Desulfobacteraceae bacterium | reverse complement strand
ATGATATTAATAAAAAAATTATCCAAAAGATTGAAGAGGAAAATCCATCGCTTGGAAAACTTGCCGTTGATTTTAATGACCCAACAAAATTGGGTAGCGGTAAAGATATGGTTGAACGGCTAACAAAACTGATCGCCATTTTTGAAAATCCCGCTCTTGATTTTAGTAAAAACCGCGCTGAAGGTGATGATATTCTCGGTGATGCCTATGAATATTTGATGAAAAATTTTGCCACCCAGAGCGGTAAGAGCAAAGGACAGTTCTACACTCCTGCCGAAGTGAGTCGAATCATCGCTAGGACTATTGGTATTGCAAGGACGACAAACAATACCCCAACCGTCTATGACCCAACATGTGGCTCCGGTTCATTGCTTTTGAAAGTAGCGGATGAAACAGACAAGAATGTGAAACTTTGTGGTCAAGAAATGGATAATGCGACAGCAGCTTTGGCTCGGATGAACATGATTTTGCATGATAATCCAAGATCCGAAATAGTGAGAGAAAATACACTTTCGACCCCTCTTTTCAAAAACGGTACTCAACTTAAAACTTTTGATTTTGTCGTAGCCAATCCTCCGTTCTCGTTCAAATCATGGAGTAATGGCGTTGACCCTGTACATGATGTATTCGGAAGATTTCAGGACTTTGGTATACCGCCTTCCAAAAATGGCGACTATGCTTTTCTTCTTCATATTATCCGCTCACTGAAAACTACCGGAAAAGGCGCGTGTATTCTTCCTCATGGCGTGCTCTTTCGTGGTAATGCCGAGGCAGGGATTCGTACCAACATCATCCGTCGTGGTTATATCAAAGGTATTATCGGACTGCCAGCCAACCTTTTCTATGGTACGGGTATTCCTGCATGTATCATTGTTCTTGATAAGGAAAATGCCGACAACCGCAAAGGAATTTTTATGATTGATGCGAGCAAGGGCTTTATAAAGGATGGCAATAAAAACCGTCTACGCGCCCAGGATATTCACAAGATTGTTGATGTATTCAATAGGCAATTGGAAATTCCGAAATATTCCCGTATGGTAAGCGTAGTTGAGATTGAGAAAAATGATTTTAATCTCAACATACCCCGCTACATAGATAGCCAAGAGGCTGAAGACATTCAAGATATTGAAGCACATCTCAAAGGCGACATTCCAACTCAAGATATTGAAGATCTACAAAAATACTGGAGTGTGTATCCAACACTCAAAACCTCGCTCTTTGGAGAAAGTAAGAGAGTTGGATATTGCACGCTTAAAATAGCACAGGAAGAAATTAAGAAGACTATTTTTTCACATCCGGAATTCACTAATTATGCCCGAACAATAAAGGCGACTTTTATCGATTGGAAAGAAAAAAATACCGTTCTCTTCAAAAATTTGACTATTGGCGTGAAACCAAAAGAAATTATTCATAAAATATCCGAGGATATTTTAGAGACATTCAGCAAAACTCATCTGATTGATAAATATGATATTTATCAGCATTTAATGGAATATTGGATAGAGACAATACAAGACGATATGTATTTAATTGCTGTTGACGGCTGGAAGGCGGAGCTTATGGCAGTAGAAGGCAAAAAGGGGGAAATGGAATGCGACTTGGTGCCGAAGTATTTGATGATCAATCGTTATTTTGAGAGTGATAAGCAGGTAATAGAAGAACTGCAAACAAAGCTTGATACTACCAGCCGGGAAATAGAAGAATTTATTGGGGAAAATAACGGAGAAGAAGGATATTTTGCGGATTTTGAAAAGATAAACAAAGCGAGTGTGACAGCACAAATCAAAAAAATTAAAGGCAGTAAAGATGATGCCGAAGAACTGAAAGTAATGGAGCTGTATCTTGCGCTCAGCGAACAAGAATCTGAAGCAAAGAGAAAAATCAAAGAAGCCGAGAAGGCGCTTGATGCCAAAGTAATTGCCAAATACAAGAAAATGACTGAATCAGAGATCAAGTTTTTGGTGGTGGATGATAAATGGATTGCGACACTTGAGCAGGTGGTTAATAGCGAAATGGATCGCATCAGCCAGCGACTCACAGGACGCATCAAAGAACTAGTTGAGCGTTATGCGACCCCATTACCAATACTTATCTCCGAAACCGAAACGCTCAGTCGCAAGGTAGATGAGCATATTAAAAAAATGGGATTTAATGTAAACGAATGATAAACAATAATATTATAAAAGGAAAAATTCGGGAAGCTTTAAAATTGTTTATTGTCAAAGATAAACAAGCGCTATTGTGTGTCGATATTTATGAACCTACAATAAGCCATCGTATTGCAGTTTACCTTGAGGAATTATTCCCTGATTTTGATATTGACTGTGAATATAATAAAACTTTATTAGGCAAGAAAAAAGATATGAATGGTAAGAAGATAAGACCGGATATTATCATTCACACACGGAGTACAAATGAAGATAATAGCGTTATATTGGAAATAAAGAAAAGTGGAAAAAATAGTAAATTAGCAAAAGCTGATATTGAAAAATTAAAAAGATGCATGACCGGCACACTTAATTACAACTTAGGAGTTTTTGTTGGTATTTTAAAACGAAAGATTGATATTTGCTGGATTGAAAAAAATAATAATTCTATTTTGGAAAGTTGGGAAAATATTTGAAAAAAAAGTTAGGTTTAATGAAAAAAATTCCAGATGGCTACAAACAAACCGAGATCGGTGTAATTCCGGAGAATTGGGATGTGAAAAATTTGGGGGAAATTGCTGATATTGTAACTGGCAACACTCCCCCAACAAATGATCAGTCTAATTATGGCGAAGATTATTTTTTTGTCAGTCCAGCAGATTTAGGAAAAAGTAAATATATACCACAGACCCAGAAAAAACTTTCTAAAAAAGGCTTTAGTATTTCAAGAAAATTACCTCCAAATAGCATTTTATTTACTTGTATAGGTTCTACTATTGGAAAGGCTGGAATTGCTCCGTTTGAACTAACATTTAACCAACAAATAAATGCAATATTACCCAATGAAAATTTTTCCTCTGACTTTTTATTTTATTCACTTAATTTAATAGCACCGAAAATTCAATCATTGGCGGGTGAGCAAGCTGTTCCAATAGTCAATAAGTGTGAATTTGAAAAAACGACTATTGCTTTACCTCCGAACACATCTGAACAAACCGCCATCGCCAGTGTTCTTTCCGACACTGACGCGCTGATTGAGCACTTGGGGAAACTGATTACCAAAAAGAAAGACATAAAACAAGGCACGATGCAGCAGCTCCTCACCGGTAAAAAAAGATTGCCGGGGTTTAGTGAAAAATGGAAAGTAAAGAAGTTGGGGGAAATAGGAGAAATTACCGGAGCCGGGATCGATAAAAAATTAAAATCAGATGAGATACCTGTGAGATTAGTTAACTATTTGGATGTTTTTCATAAGAATTTTATTTATTCAAAAGACTTGAATCATTGGGTTACCGCCCCGGTAAAACAATTTCGAAGATGTGCAGTAAAAAAAGGAGATATTTTTTTTACACCATCCTCTGAAATGCGTTATGACATTGGTATTTCGGCTGTTGCCATGGAGGACATTTCCGATGCGGGCTATAGTTATCACGTAGATCGCCTAAGGTTATTTGACGATTGGGATTTAGCGTTTAGGACTTATATTTTTAAAACAGAATATTTTTTGGATCAAGCAGAAACTATTTGCGAAGGATCAGGAAAAAGATATGTTATTTCAATAACTAAATTCAGAGAAATGACTGTTAGATATCCGGTTGATAAATTGGAACAAACCGCTATTGCCATCATCTTATTCGATATGGATGCAGATATTGAGAGGTTGGAGAAAAAGAGAGATAAATACACCATGCTCAAGCAGGGCATGATGCAACAACTGTTAACAGGGAGAATGCGAATATATGCCAACAACTAATCAAAGCGTCGGACAAATAGAACGTAAAACACAAAACAGAATTGTGACGTTATTTCGTGATCGGCTTAATTATAAGTATCTGGGCAATTGGGAAGATCGACCGGATAATAGCAACATCGAGGAACCAGAAGTGAGGAAATATCTGGCCAGTCGTGGGTATCGCGATACTTTAATTGCACGCGCCTTGGATAAACTCCGCACCACAGCCAACAATTACGGCGAAAGTCTCTACACCAATAATCAGAATGTTTATAAATTGCTTCGCTATGGGATTGGAGTTGTAGAAAATGCCGGAGAAGATACTCAACAAGTGCAGTTGATTGACTGGGAAAATCCAAAAAAGAATAATTTTGCTATTGCGGAAGAAGTGACTATTCAAGGTAATCGTGAAAAGCGCCCCGACATTGTTTTGTATGTAAACGGTATCGCCCTTGGTGTGCTGGAGCTCAAGCGAAGCACCGTGTCTGTTGGTGATGGTATCCGCCAGAACATCGTCAATCAACAAAAAGAGTTTATTCAATCATTCTTTTCTACGATTCAATTCGT
>JAUVVL010000046.1 GCA_030604635.1 Desulfobacteraceae bacterium | reverse complement strand
TATTGATATAGGCTATGCATCATTCCAGACCTGACTTTTAGAGTATAGAGTATTGGTGATCGGTCTGGGCCAGGGTTGTGGAACTCGCCTACGGCGAGGCCAATTATAATCAAATTGACAGAATACCATAACCCCGCCTGCCGGCCGGCGGGCAGGTTTAGGCACTTTAGTTCACTTTAGGCACTTTACACTTTTGCATACATAGAATGAATAAACCAAGCTATAAATACGTGATCGTATTTATGAATACATGTACTTAGGTTCAAAAGGTAATTTTAAGTAAGTAATGACACGGGCTATAATCAAGCTTTTTTATATTGGGGTGTTTTTCACAGCATTTTTTCTGTTAAAAGCTGTGTCCCCTCTTTATGCCGATATATATACATATATCGACAGCCAGGGGGTGCTTCATTTTACCAACGTGCCCACATCATCCAATTATAAACTCTATATCCGGGAAAGACCCGCAAGGCCATCGAATTCATACACCACGGACCAATATGATCACCTTATAGCAACGGCTTCTAAAAAACACGGGATTGCCTTTGCATTGCTGAAAGCGCTGATAAAAATCGAGTCGGATTTTAACCCCCTGGCGATTTCAGGTGCCGGTGCAAAGGGGCTTATGCAAATTATGCCCGATAATATCAAGGCCCTTAAAATAAAAAATCCCTTTAATCCATGGGAAAATATTATGGGAGGATCGCGCTATTTAAAACAGCTCATAAAACGCTTTGATGGAAAGCTGCCCCTGGCGCTCGCGGCCTATAACGCAGGCCCCAATATTGTTGAACGTTATCAGAGAGTTCCCCCTTTCAAAGAAACGGAAGATTTTGTGGAAAAGGTTATGAAATATTATTCTGTTTTTAAAAAAGGATAGCCGGTCGACATCCGATTTATTTAAACATAGAAAACATGGTCCTTTGGGCCAGGTCAGAGATAAATGGCTCTGCCGAAATAAGTAGATAAAAAATTCGAAGCACGAAATCCGAAATCCGAAACAATATCTAATGACCGAAATTCAAATGTCCCAAACATTAATGCATTCTATCAATATTAACTATAATGGTCAAAAGCCTCTATGTTTTGAACATTTGGAAATTTGATATTCGGATTTGTTTCGAATTTCGGATTTAATATTTTTTTTAATAAACCCTTTCAGGTATAATCTAAAGACGTGTCCTTTGGGCCCAGATTCTTTACTTAAAGATCAAGTCTTCGCCTATAACCGTCCCTTCCTTGATAACAGCCTGTGATTTGCCGCTGTTTTTTATTACAACCAGGCCTTTTATGGTTACGTTGCTTTCAAAACGTATATCTCCTTTGATGGTTAGAGATTCACAGTCGATGAGGGACGGAGCTCCGTCGATAAATCTTTCATCAAAAAGATCAATTTTACCGAAATATTTCGGGTCAAGATCAATATTTATGTTATCTGAACGTCTGTTTGGGTTCAAGATCAGATTATTATCTTCAGTGAAGACCAAGCGATCGGATCGGACCGCCAGAAGATCGCCACATTTTTTTACCGGAAAAAAGCGGGATACAGGAACCTTAATAACGGCCGCACCTTCAAAGAGAGATATGGCGGCACCCATGGCCGTTTCGACCTGGTATACTCTGGGACTGTTTTCATCCCTAGGGTCAAGGGTTTTTGAGTTTCGAATCATAGGAAGATTTACGGCCCCATGTTTTTCAATAAGCTTTTCAAGATCTTTCAGATTTATCCAGATGTTGTTTGTATTGAAAAACCCGTAAAGTTTTATATCCTGGAACGCATCTATTTCATCTTTAGGACACTGGGCCGCCTCACGCAGGATCAAACGCCCTTCTTTGTGTCTGGCGATATGTCCGCCTTTTATGTCTGACGGTGTTCTTGGTGCTACCTCCATCATAAAGGGGAATCTGTTTTCGGAAAAGTATCCCAAAAGAGATTCATCCATGGTGGCGCCTAAGTTATCCGAATTTGAGATAAAAGCATATACTATTCCTCTGTCAAGTAGGGTTTTTAGCATTCCGGATGTGTAAATCGCTGAGAAAATATCACCATGTCCAGGAGGATTCCATTCCTGTTCCGGATTCTTCGGCCAGGTCGCAGGAGCAAAATTTTCCTGAAGGATTTTGGGAAACTTATTCTGGAGGAATAACAGGGGAGAAACAGATGGTTTTATCCTTGAGATGGCGGCAAGGGTGTCGTTATGTGTGCTGAAACTGTTCATTAGGGCCAGCTGTACGTCATACCTTTCAGCCTGCTTTAAAATTATTTCAAGGAACGTTTTGCCGTTTTTTATCTTCAGAAGAGACTTGGCCCTGGTAAGCCCCATACTTGTACCGAGACCGCCGTTGAGTTTTATTATAACAGCATTTTTCAATACCTTTCGTCCGGTGTCAGTATATTCCTTGACCTGCTTTGCATCTTCAATTTCATCTGAAGAAACAGGCCTTATGTCTCTGTCTGAGATAAGGCCTGTTTTACCGGCAACAATTTTTTTGTAATAATATGTAAAAGTATCAATGACGACAGGGTGAAGTTCTGCACTTTCCATCTTTGAAATAAAGGATGACAGATATTCGTGAGTGTCGGAATTTTTTAACATAAGCGACCTTGTTTAAATCGGCTCGATCCATCCCGCAGGGTCTTCGGCTTTGCCGTACTGAATATCTGAAATCGCCTTGTAGAATTTATTGGCCATGGGACCAACTTTGCCGCCACCGACGGTTATCACTTTCTCGTTGTAATTGAGTTCACCGACTGGAGAAATAACAGCCGCAGTTCCGGATCCGAAAATTTCTTTAAGTTTGCCCGAAGCGTGTGCTTCCATTACCTCGGCGATGCTGATTTTTCGCTCCGCAACTTTTAAATTCCACATTTTTGCCAGTGTGATGACGGTGTCTCTGGTAATGCCGGAAAGGATGCTTCCGCTTAACAGGGGGGTGATGAGTTCATCATCGATGACAAAAAATATGTTCATGGCCCCGACTTCTTCAATGTATTGCTGCTCAATACCGTCAAGCCACAACACCTGGGTATAGCCTTGTTTATGTGCCTGATCAGCGGCGTACAGACTTGCAGCATAGTTTCCAGCGGTTTTGGCTTCACCCACACCGCCCCGGACAGCACGAACATGATTTTTGGTAACCCATATTTTTACCGGATTAAAGCCTTCCGCATAATATGCGCCCACAGGAGAAAGAATAATGAAGAAACGATAGGTATCTGAAGCGCGCACACCTAAAAATGGATCCATGGCTATAATCGCGGGCCGGATATAAAGGGAGGTTTCAGGAGCGCTCGGCACCCAGTTCTTTTCAATGACCAGCAACTGTTTTAGGGCATCTAAGGCAAAAGCCTCGTCAATGCCAGGTATGCAGATGAGACGGGAAGAATTGTTCAGGCGTTTAAAATTGTCTTTGGGACGAAAAAGCTGGATTGCACCGGAATCTGTCCTGAAAGCCTTGAGCCCTTCAAAAACGGCCTGACCATAGTGAAGCACCATGGTGGCCGGGTCCATGTCGATGGGTGCGTAAGGCTCTATGCGAGGGTTATGCCATCCATCTTGCGGATTGTAATCCATGTTAAACATGTGATCAGTAAAAATTGACCCGAAACCGAGTTTGGCATCGTCGGGGTTTGTTTTTAATTGATCTGCTTTTGTAATGGTCAGCTGCATTTCAACCTCCTCGAAGATTTTTCACATTTTATCACCAGCGGTCTCCAGCAATTTATTAAGAGGTTACACAAGTCGAACTAGTAAAACAAGTACGACGAATTGAACACGTATGATTTCAGCCCGATGTCTTCCATAGCATAAGCCCTGTTGTATTGTCGTAGTCTCTCTCCAATGGTTTTCCGGTTAATTCCTGAAGATCAATTTCTCCGGCAAAAAGTATGGTTTCTGAAAAAAGGTGTCCCCCCATGGTTTTTCCCTGTTTATCGCCCAGGACAATATGGGCATGTACGACGGGGTCTCCATCCTTTAATGAAACATTGCCGAAACAGTTTACGATTTCAAGCGGTGCTTTTTCAGTAAAAGTGACGTAAACTTGTTGTTTTTGATCATACGCGCCAAAGGTAACAGACGAAACTGCACCGATTATCGAAAAAGTTGCCATCTGGATCGACAACTCTATACAAAAGTCCTCGATAGATGTAATCAAGTCCTTCCCATGCGGAAGACGACCAACAAAACGACGTCCAGGTTTAAATTCCGAGCAGGCAAGTTTAGTCATGTGAACAACCTCCAAAGTTGAGAAAAAAACATACGAAATTATTCAAGAGATATAGCATCTTTACGATTGAAATCAAGAATTAAGTTAAGGGAATATGGTTTGTCAGCAATATATTGCTCCTTTGTGCCGGACAAACTTAAATACCATAAAGCTAAATTGAACTATCTATGCGCAGGTGTTTTCAGGTTTTTGGGGGAATATATAGAGAGGTTTAAAAAAGAGGGGTGTCCTGATTTTTTTGATGATATTCCTGATCGATGCTCAAAGACCTCGGCCAGGGTGCGAGTGAGCAAAAAGAATTACCGCAACAATGCCTGCCGGCTGGTAGAGTTGGCGCTATTGCCCTGCAGGAACAACAAACTTAGGCATCCGATGGTGCAGGAGTTTATGTTAATCTATGATTCTTCAACCGTCGCTGTGGAGCTGCCGGTCTGGTATTCCTCTATCTTGTTTTCGGTGTGCCTGGTTTGACGAGAATAGATATTTTGAGTTTAATCCCGGGGAGATAAAAATTGAGTAGGTACCGAATTCCGGATCCGGAATGGGTGCCGGATTTCGGAAATGTGTGAATTTTGGGTGAAACAGTGGATTTGGATTTCCGTGATGTGGGGCTTGTTTTGGGGATGTTTTGAGGGTGGTTTGTTTTGGGAAACAGCCTGCGGGGGCTGGTTGGTTTTTAACGGGTTAGGAAAAAGATTATATAAACTAAAATGTGGTGACCTATACTTAATTTGACAGAATCGTAAGGCGGATTAATACATCACTTGACAGTTCAGTCCTTTGAATTTGATATCACAACCAATTGAAACATTGTCAAGATGGAAGATAAATAGCAGATACAACCAGCCGCCAGTTAAATTTTATTCTCTGGGGCTACCCCAACATATTGGGGTGCTCGACAAGATGAAAAGATCGCAGAATGAATCTCATTAAACTTTTTTGATGATCCGATATGCAAACAAAGTTTGAGGTTTTTTCCCTTTTCAGGAAGGTGAAACTCACTAATAAACTTGAACGTATTGATATTTTAGCGTATTTAACATTAGTATTGGTTTTCGAAAATTATAGAATTAAGCCGGTCATATGATTTACGGTTGACGTCGCCCCACACAAGATATTGGCCGCACATTAACATTAAAAGGAACGTTGACAGATAAAATGAAATATAAAAATGCTCTATGTATTTATCCGTACAAACATGAATTGAAAAGCGTAGGGTTTTTACCCCCATCGGCCTTGAATATATCGCCAGTGCAATCGAAGATATCGTAGATACGGTAACGATCGTCGATTTGAGATATGAAAAGAGGCCGCTATCCTCGTTTATAAATAAAGATACGGATTTGATCCTCGTGAGCCACAATTGGGATGCTGAAGAGGACTTTGTTCAACGTACAATCAATAGTCTGCCAGAGAACATAACCGTAATCGTCGGCGGCAGATATGCCACCGAACATGTTGATGAGCTCTTCGAGGATGTTGCCGGAATAGACGCAATTGTCCGCGGGGATGTTGAAGAGATTGTAAGGGAAATTGTTCAAAAAGGTATTTCTCCTGATATAGACGGATTGTCATTTCGATTCAACGGCAAAATCGTACATAACCATAATAGAAGGCTGGAGCCGATCCGAAGCGATTTTTACCCGAACCGAAACCTTCGCCGTTACAAATATTTGGTTACACTGGATGAATTCGCATCAGATATTGAAATGGACCTGATGTTGGGATCAAGGGGTTGCCCGTACAATTGCAAATTCTGCGATTTTAAATTCAATCCCCTGGGGGAGAAAAGAAAGTGGTCCGTCAGAACACCCGAGTCTGTCGTGTCGGAAATTAAGACCATAGAGGCGGATGTGGTTGGCTTTCCAGACGATATTTTTACGGGGGATATGGACTGGGTGGCACGGTTGCGTGACCTATTATTGCAAGAGGGTATAAAAAAGAAATACGTCATCAATGCTCGCTTGGAAATCGCGAAAAGACCGGATGTTCTCAAAAAAATGTATAACGCTGGTTTTATGGTTTTTCTTTTAGGGATAGAATCTGCACATGACAAGACCCTTGCATCGATGAAAAAGGGATTTACTACTGCAAAAGTAATTGAATATTTTAACGTTTTAAGACAATTCAATTTCATCTATCATTGTTATTTTATTATCGGAAATATCGGCGAAACCAGGGCTGAGATGTTTGATATCGTAAAATTCGCATATACGCTCGGTGTTGATACCTTGGGATTGTCGGTGTTAAGGGCTACCAAATATTCTCCGTTAAAAGACATGTTGACGGATCTCGATAACTACCATATCGAGGAAGGTTCCGGAAAGGTTTACAGTGATATGTTGTCGGCCGAGGAGCTTCAACAGATACGAAGGGATGTATATGCGGCCTTCTTTTCAATACCGGCGATATTACGAGTACTAAAAAAATTGATCATACACAGACTTTTAACCGTAGAACGCGCGTATGAGATAATCCTGTTTATCGCAAGAAAAAAGATAAAAAAGACGGCCAGGAAAATAGCATTACGCATGGGCAACGTGGTCGGCTAAACCTTCTATCGCGATTTTCAAAATTCCGTTCCTTTAAAACAGTAAACCAAATACACTTAACTCTGGTGCCCTCACATCGAGGTTCGCCGTGCCTGTCCCGCATCGGCGGGGTTTCCCAGTTCGTCGGCTTGCCGGCCCTGCCAAAGTCAGGCATAATGATCAAAACAGGAAATGGTTTTTCAATCGAAACATATTTTACCTGCTTTTCCATAATTTGAGACAGGCTAAGCGAGTGGAATAGGCGGCATAACGAAGGTAAGCAAAACATGACCAAAACTAATGTTGAAAAGGAAACCTTACTCGATGTTCGCCTTGATATTTTGGCCTGTCTATTTTTGGTTGTGTCTACACTTGCCGTATATGGCCAGGTAAGAAATTATGAATTTGTCAACTATGATGATACAGTTTACGTTATCGATAACAGCTTTGCAAGGTCCGGGCTGACCCGGACGGTCTCGCCTGGGCGTTTAATTTCGCAGATAAAGAAAGCACCTACTGGCAACCACTGACATGGCTGTCCCATATGCTGGACTGCCAGTTGTACGGGTTGAATCCCGGCGGGCACTATCTGGCCAGCCTGTTTTTTCACCTGGCAAATACGCTTTTGCTGTTTCTGATATTTCATCGGTTGACCGGGGCGTTCTGGAGGAGTGTCTTTGTCCTATTTTTATGCCCTAGAGCAGGCCGTTGTTAATTTTATACCTGCTTTGGGGTGCGAAACTTGAATTATTAAGTTGTTTGGTTCAGCTGCTCAATGCAGCCGCATGGTTCCGTTCGTGGGAGTTAAACATATTTAGAGTTCGACTCACGCCCATACGGCCCGAATCGAAATCCCCCCGCAAGCTTTCGGGGCCGTGCTCAAACATCGTAAAGAAATCGTCCAGAAACTTAACGAACTGGGCTTTGTGTACGTTGCGCTCGATTTGGACGGGTTTCGCAGCGGTTTTCTCAACACCATCCTCAAAGCCAGGTGAGTCCTGGCTTACCCCAGCACATCCCGAATGGCTTTAATCAAGTCATCGGCGCTATGGGGTTTAACCAGGTGGCCGGCCGGCGGAATGTTGCCGGTGGAACCCCGGTTCATCAAACTTTTAAAATCGACCAGCCTGGAAATGCCGGTAATGACGATGACCGGAATGTCCTTTAAATCCGGATCTTTTTTCAATTCCTTATAGGTTTTCATGCCCCCTTTTTCAGGCATCATGATGTCTAAAATGATCAGGTCCGGCCGGTGCTCCCGCGCTTTATCCAAACCTTCCTGGCAGTTTGCGGCGGTGATGGGCAAGTAGTTTTCGTCCTCTAACACCTCTGAATAAAAGGTCAACGTGTCGAGTTCGTCATCAATCGCTAGAATTTTTTTGGACATGACCAATTCCTCCTTTGTTTGTGTTGAATTTAACCCTGATCGCGTCAAGCCTCGATCAGGCGTTAATCGTTAATCGTTAATGGTTATTGGTTTTTTCACCTCGGTGTGGTTATTCTCAGCGGCGACCGGGGTGTTTATCGCCTGAAACCACTCCCTTAGCGTGGTGTAAAAGTAGCTTTGTGGCCAACTTTTTTCCAGCACGTCACCGTTGAAGTGATACTCGTTTTTCTTTAGAAAAAGCATCCCGCTTTTTAAAGCGACCCGGCCGCTGTAAGTTTTAAAGCTCATCGAATCGACCAGAGCGTGTGCCAGCCTGGCGGCACGGTCAATGTTCGTTATAGATTCCTCCACAGGATCCGGCGTGGCATTTTTTGCTGAATGAATGGCTTTCACGACGGCCCGGGGGTTAAAGCCCAGGTGGTCTCTATCCGGAATTTTGTCGGGCAGATCTCCGCAAAGCGCTAAATATATCTCCGTCACCTCGCTGGCCGATACCGTCCCCGGATCCCCGTAATGGAATCTTTCATCCTGGACATCTTCAGGGGTCTTCACAAAACGATGCAGCCGAACTCTTTGGGGCAACGGTAGGACCTGTCGGAGTGCAGGAGACGGCTCGATGGTCCTGAAATCGATGTGTTCGCGATAGGTGGTGGCCAGGTAATGAAACGTTCTGGTGGTATAATCGAGGATCCACTGAAAATCTTTTTCGCTCCAATTTTCCACGACCTCTTCGATGGTATTTGCATATGCCTCGGGTAGGTAAGGGTGACCCTGCCGGCTGGATTTGATGATCAGACATGGATTGGAATACACCGGATCGGTCGAAGTGCGCGACTCCTCCAGATAGACCACATTGCTCTCGAGCTGGTCCTTGATGGCCGAGCGAATGGCGGGTGCGTGCGGACCGTAACCCAAGCTGAAGAATCGCGTCTTGGTCAATAGCCTGCCGTGTTCGGCATAATGGTACAAGTGCGCAATATATATCAGCTTGTCGAGCTTCACGGCCTGAAGATGAGGAACCGTCGAGGCAAAATAGTCGATGAGATTTTTCAAGATGTCTTTTCCCTCATCGCAGGAGGGTTGGTTGCCTGCCATCATGCTTCGGATATCTCTCCAGAGGGATTGCGCGGCATTAGGATCGTAAATGTGGTACCTTGACCCAGTTCCGATTCGACACCGAGCGTGCCGCCGTGCTCTTTAATGATTTTTTGAGTGACCAGCAAACCGAGGCCGGTTCCTTGGGAGCCTTTGGTGCTAAAAAAGCTTGTAAACAACTGTGTTTTGACGGTCTCGTCCATCCCGCAGCCGTTGTCCGAAACTTGAAATATGACCGCGTCGTTCCCGTCGGCCCGAGTGCTCACCGTAACGGGGTGGGATTTGCCGGGATCTTTGTCATAAAGGCACGCATCAGCGGCGTTGGATACCAGGTTCAAGAGACAACGATGAATTCCTTTGGGATTTAAATAGGCATCACCGATGCCGGGATCAAAATCTCTGATGATGTTGATATTCGCCGTGGCGGTATTTTTCAGCCATGACTCCATTAAGTAGCACACTTCATCGGCAACGACATTCGGTGAAGAACTTTCATACTCAGGCTCGCGGTCTTTGGAGAAGGTCAGCAGATCTAAAGCCAGGTTCGATACTTTATCGATGTTTCGGCGCACCATGTCCCACCCGGTTTGGAGCTTTTCCATGTCATTTTTTCTAAACCCTTTTTCAACGACATAAATCCCGCCTTCGAGCGGGAGCAGAATATTTTTGATACAATGGGCCAGACCGGCAACGGTTTCACCGGTAGCGGCCAGTCGTTCCGACCTGACAAGATCCTGTTCCAACCGCTTGCGTCGGATGATGCCTGCCAGCGTGTTGGCGACGGCGACCAGAAATTCGATATCCCGCTGGTCGCGGTGATGGCCTTCCCTGATATAGAGGTTGATCACCCCGAGGGTTTCGTTTTTGAACAAAATGGGAACGCAGTAATGGCCGTGGGGCATAATTCCGTCATAGCGGATATCGTGGGATTCATCCAGGCAATCGACAAACTGTATTTCTTGCGTCAAGGCCGCCCGACCGCAGTGGCACTCCAAAGGGAAGGTTTGCGCACGCTTTTTTGATCGGTTCGGCCAGCCGGCTTTGCGCCTTCATGGTCAGCATTTTGGAATCGTCTTCGACCAAGAAGATGCAGCCCTGTTTTTTCAATGCCAGCCACGGAATTGAAAGAATCAGTTGCAGGGTCCGTTCCAGCAGCGTTTCAATGGGCATATCTTCAAGAGAATAGCGCAACAGCTTATTAATGACGGTTTCCTTGTCATAATTGCGCTGCAACTCATCTTTTGCTTGTTTGTGGGCGCGGTTCGAACTCTCCTGATGGAGCGTATTCCGGATGGACGTTAAAATGTCTTCACCGGTCACCGGTTTCTTCAAATAATCAAGGCAGCGACGGCGGATTCGACCGACGCATCGGCGCTCATCATAATGACCGGTGTTTCCGGTCTTAATCGATGGATTTGTTCTATAATTCGAAAACCATCCGGCTGGGAAGCACTGACATCCAAAAGGACCAGGTCGAAATTGTCCTGTGCCAGATATTCCAAAGCTTCCGAGCCTGCCAGGCCGACTTGAACGGTAAATCCGTGATCCGTCAACATCTGCTTACAGTTGTCCGGAATCCTTGGTTCGGCATCGATGATCAGAATTTTGGGAACAGCATTCATAATTTCCTCTAGTAGTTAGTGTTTAAGTGTTGATTCGAAGTGACGCTGCCGGTGTTTGCTTGACACCAAAATACCACATTGTGGCAACTTATTGCGAGCATTTTTTTCTATATTCGATCGCTGGTTTAAAAGCACTTTTACAGTTCAATGATCGCATCAGCAGCCGCTGGCCAAGCCTCCTTTTTAAGACGACTTTAAAACGACCCAGGCAATCCACCAAAAAAATCGCTTAAAAATACAGTTTGAATGACGGAGTTAGATCTCGTTACATTTTTTGGTAAAATCAAATCTTCTGATTACTTATACATTAAAAAGCCATTGGTCACAAGACAGACTAAAGATTATAACACTGCGATACATAATAAGTGTTTTATCCATCGTCCCGCAAAAGTACATTTGAGGTTATCGTTTTAGGATGTTTCTGGCAACAAAATTTTGAGCTGAAGTTTATTGAGGCGGGATGATTGATAAAACAAAGATGTACGAAGCCGCCTTACTGATATACCGGCACGATTTTTTTATATGGGTATTGTAACCAAGTAACCGATGACTATCGGTTTGTCTGCCGGTGCTTTTAGAGCGGATTAAAAGGTAGTTCAGACAAAAATTCATAGGGTTTAGCTTCCTCAAGCCATCATTTAAAAGTATTACAACAAAGTCAGGGCGCACTTCTCCTACGATTTTTCACATATACGATTCAAATATCAGTTTACACGACTAACCAGCTACACAATCTATGTTATTCGGTGGTCGTGCACGGTACTTCGGTATCTTTTCAATCAATCGCATCTTGCCTTTTTTGCAGCAAGGACAGATTGTAATGTCTATGCCCGTGAGCTGCAACATCATTTCTTCGAGCGAGGCATTTTCCTTTTCCGGCAAAGGAGGCATTTCCATCAATCGTTTTATGTTGTTTAAATTTTCAACTCGGTTACGATTGGCCAAAAACCCGTAATGCCGGATTCTTACAAAACCCTTGGGCAGGCTGTGAAGCAGGAACCTTCGGATAAACTCCACCGCGGTTATCGTGATCGGTTCAATCCGGTTTTTCTTTCGATTTTTGCTGTTGAAGGTCACCATGCCGTCTTTAAGCGCTATGAAGCGACTGTTTGCAATAGCCACCCGGTGAGTGTAGCGCGCCAGATATTCCAGAACGTGTTCCGGGTTTTTTACGGGATCACGCACATCGACAATCCACTTTTTTGTGTACAGCTTGTTTTTGAGCTTTTCGTATTTATTACCGGCAAACTTGAGTTTCCCACACCGTCTGGCATGACTCATGAGGTCCATGAACTTGCCGCGAAAGACCAAAGCCAATGCTTCTTTATTAAAAAGATAGTCCCCCTTGCGTGACGTCCAACTCATGCCATCTTTTGAGACAACGCCACCGGCAATAAGGCAGTGCAGATGAAAATGGGCGTTGAGCTTTTGGTCCCAGGTGTGTAAAATGGCGATAAAACCGGGTGTGCCGTTAATCTCATTTTTTCCAAAGGTCAAAAGCGTTTGAGAAGCAGCTTTAAACAGGATGTTGAGCATCACCTTTTTATTGTTTAAAATGATGGTATTGAGTTCATGCGGTAGGGTAAAGACCACATGGAAGTAGTTGACCGGTAAAAGTTCGTCTCTTCTTTTCTCAAGCCATCTTTCCCGTGGCATGTGTTGACATTTTGGGCAGTGGCGGTTGCGGCATGAATGATACGTAATACGCACGGTACCACAGGTGTTGCATCGCTCAATATGGCCGCCAAGATGAGCGGTGCGGCAGTTTAAAAGGTCAGATACAATTTTGCGATGTTCCGGCCATAAGGGGTATTCGTTTCGATAGTCGTCAATATGTTTGTGGAGAATATCGGCTATCTCCAGCCTTTTCTTTTTAGACTTTATGATTTGGGTCATCTGGGCTGTCCTCCTTTTCTGTTTGTTCGGTGTCAATAAGGTCCAAGGGAATTGGGACCTTTGACAGGGTTTCACAGCTCACATGCAGATAGATCATGGTGGTGGACAGTCTCGTATGGCCCATCAAAACCTGTATTTTACGGATATCGTATCCGGCTTCCAGAAGATGCGTTGCAAAGCTGTGCCTCAATGTGTGAAGACCTTCTCCCTTTTTAACACCGGCATTTTTTCGGGCCTTTTCGTAGATGCTCCGAACAGTTTCGTACGATAATGGTTCACCTTTCCTTTTCTTAAAGGACGAGGGAAACAGGTATGTTTGGGGGCGGTATTTTTTGTAATAGTGGCGCAGCTCTTTGAGAAGCCTTACAGAAAGCATGGTATAGCGATCTTTGCTGCCCTTTCCACTTTCAACTTTAATCAGCATCCTTTCGCTTTCGATATGTTTAGGCTTTAAAGCGATGACTTCACTTGCCCGAAGTCCTGCTGCGTACGTGGTCATCAGGATAAGGCGGTGTTTGAGATTCTGAGGTCCACAGATGATCTTCCAAGCCTGCTCCTTTGTAAGTACCGTGGGCAGTTTCCGCGGGATTTTCCTAACACTGTAATCAATGGAGATTTCTTTTTTTACTACATTGTTATAGAAAAAACGGAGTCCGGTTAAAACGCTACCACAGCTGTTAGGGGAATTACCCTTCTCATTTTTAAGATATAGAAGATAATCCTCGATCCTCTCTTTTTTAATCTTATCAGGGGATCGCTGATAGTGCTTGGCAATTCCTGTGACGGCGGCAAGGTAGGCTCTTTGAGTGTGGTTGGAAAGATTCTTAAGTTCCATAGCCCTGATCATTTTTTGACGTAATTCTGTCATGTCATACCCCCTTTGTGGTGGGTTAATAACAATTTGGAGGTATTTTATACGATCGGGGAAAAAAGAAACTATCGATTGGAGGGATGCTGGATGGTTGAAACGAAATTCTGATTTTTATAAAAGATAGAGCGAAGCGATTCCTTATATTTGAATCATTGTGATCGATTGAGCATGATAAGTGTTTTGAAATGAGAAAAGACGGGCGGGAAAGCTACCGCGAAGCGGTTTCGTACACCTTACCAGTATCTGAAATATTCAATATAGTCAGAATGTTGTGATACGAATTACGTATATGCAAGTCGAATTGAAAGCCAACGACTCGCCTTAATCTCCATAGTACCACAATATATAGAATTACGAAATCCTGTCAAAATGTGATGCTTCCTTGCCTGCATCATCACTTTCCGAAAATTGATGATTTCGTTTCGAAATCGAAACCCCAATTATTCCCTTTCATAAAGAATAAATCTCCAAAGATCAAGTCAGGTTTTGAAATAGCTATCTGTTATTGATGTTGACTGGATGCCAAAAATCGTTCCCGGTTGGTATTCAATAGGGGGCATCTTGTGAAGCTACCCACCCTAAAGGACTGGGGTTCTGCCCTACGGCAGTGCTTCGCGGCTGGGAGCAGACCGGTCAAATGGTTTTGATTATATGTATTATTCAAAACTTCAGGCCCAACATGATTGGAAGTGAAAAACTAATCCACAAACAGAGGCACGACTTTAAACTGAGTGACATCAACCAGCCCTTTGTCAGTGATTTTTAACTCAGGGATGACCGGAAGAGCTAAAAACGAGAGCGTCATAAAAGGATCGTGCAGGGTTGTACCGAACTCACGGGCAACATTGATCAGATTGTCCAGTTGCTCACCCACTTCATTAATCGGTTCCTGAGACATAAGGCCTGCAATCGGCAGAGGGAGCCTTGCACGCGTCTGTTGATCGGATGCTGCGGCAAGACCTCCATCCATTTTAATCACGGCATCAACCGCCGCTTTCATGTCCTCATCGTTTGTTCCCACAACGATGATGTTGTGTGAGTCATGGGCCACGCTCGATGCAAGTGCGCCGCGTTTTAAGCTGAAACCCCTTACAAAACCTTTTCCCATATTGCCCGAGCCTGTATGCCGTTCAATAACCGCAATTTTTAGAATATCGCGGGATGTGTCGGAAACAGCCGTGTCTTTTGATATTAACGTTTCCAAAATATTTTGCAGGGTTATTATCTGATGGGGGATAATATCCATAACCCTGATGCGTTTGGCTTTTGCCGGTATGAAAAAATCCATTTGTTCGGTTTTGACGTTCATGGATGGCGGAAAAGGTACAGGTTCGGGCTTTTCGATTTCAGGTGAGATCTTTCCATCTTCGGCTACCAGAACACCGTTGCAATAAACCTGTTCCATGAGCAGGGCGTTAAGGTCTGAAAATACAACCAGGTCTGCTCGTCTGCCCGGTGCAACAGCTCCGGCATCGTTTATGCCGAAATACTCGGCAGGATTGATGGTCGCCATTTGAATGGCAATTACAGGGTCAAGGCCGGCGCCTATTGCCTCACGAACAATTGAATCGATATGCCCTTCTTCCAGCAGGTCATGGGGATGGCGGTCATCCGTGCACCACATCATCCGGCGGGCGGTTTGCTTATTTACGACAGGAAGCAGGGCTTTAAGATTTTTGGCGCCGGTTCCCTCCCGGATCATGATGTGCATTCCGGCCATAAGCTTTTCTTTGGCTTCCTGTGCCGTTGTACATTCATGGTCACTTGAAATACCTGCGGCAATGTAAGCATAAAGATCATGTCCTGTAAGCCCGGGTGCATGGCCGTCAACAGGTTTTCGGTGTGTTTTTGCTTTTTCGATTTTGCTGAGCACTTCAGGATCTCCATGGATTACGCCCGGGTAGTTCATCATTTCAGCCAGAGCCAGAATCCTCTTATTGCTCATGAACGGCAGAAGATCATCAGCCGCAAGCTTTGCCCCCGAAGTTTCCATGTCTGTGGCAGGAACACAGGAAGGGAGTGTTAAATATATGTTCATGGGCTGATGCTCACTTGATCGGAGCATGTAGTTGATTCCCTCAATACCAAGGACATTGGCGATTTCATGGGGGTCTGCCACCACGGTCGTGGTGCCAAAGGGAACGACGGCACGAGCAAATTCAGTAATGCATGTCATTGCGCTTTCAATGTGAACGTGGGCATCAATAAATCCAGGAGCAACAAACCGCCCGCCGATGTCCACTTCCTTTTTGGCGGAATATGCGCCGAATCCTACGATATAGCCATTAGCCACGGCAATATTGCCTGAAACGATTTCTCCGGAAAATACATTGATGATGCGGGCATTGGCCAAAAGAAGATCTGCTTTTTTTTCACCGCGTGCCGCTCGGATAATTTCTTTAAGAGCCATAACCAACCACCTTTGATCTTATATATTCAATTAGCCACCAAAAGCGGAGAAACCCAAAAGTGCCTAAAGTTTGAAGTGACCTGCCCGCCAATGCCTATCTGCTCTTAACTCTTTAGCTGTCTTAAGCAATGAGACGGAGGATAGAAGACAATGTTAATCATAAGTGGCTATGGC
>JAUVVL010000158.1 GCA_030604635.1 Desulfobacteraceae bacterium | reverse complement strand
GCCATAGCCACTTATGATTAACATTGTCTTCTATCCTCCGTCTCATTGCTTAAGACAGCTAAAGAGTTAAGAGCAGATAGGCATTGGCGGGCAGGTCACTTTAAACTTTAGTTCACTTCAAACTTTTACACCGTCTCTTCTGGCAGAGCCGGTTAACTCTGACCTGGCCCAAAGGACCAGGTTCTCTATGTTTGAGATAAAATTATGTGTCTGAGCCTTTATCTTCTAATTTCCGATAGTTATTATAAATCTTCTTTGATCCCCCGCCTACAAGCAAAATACCCAAAAGGTAGAAACAGAAACGCACAAAAAGCATAGCCGAAGAAAATTGCTCGATCCTTTCTATTCTGGGCATTACCTGAGGTATCCTGAAAAACACAGCTGCTCCAGCAAAGACAAGTGCAACACCCCAAATTATTTGAACAACTGCTTTGTTTCTGCCATTAGAACTATCTTTAATATTATCTGATTTTTTAAGATCCATCATTGATTGTTCTGTATATATTTATAATTTAAGCTTTTTCAAGATTGTTTATGCAGGTTTTACGTATAATATAGTACGAATAATCTGATTTTGTCAAATAGTTAACCAAATCGGCAGTAACTTCTCAATAAATTCTGGAGCCCACTGGTGATAAAATGTAAAAGAGCTGGCTGTTTGAGCGTGTTAGAGAGCCTTAAGAAAAAACAGCTAATAACAAGATTCATCTTTTGACATATGATTGACGCCATTAAACGGTTGATATTAAAGGATTGGCCACTGTTTTTTCTTTAGGCTCACTTACATGCGAGTTCCAGATTTTTTATATTTTATTATCAGTGGACGGGGCTTTTATCATCTTATTTGCCATCACTTATTGAGAGGTTACAATCGGCAAGAATAAAAAAAATGCAGCCGCATGAAAAAAGAAAGGAGATGAAAATAACAGGAATGATAAAATTATCCGCCCAAGTAAACCTCTTTTACCTTGGGGTTGTCAAGAAGTTCGCTGGCCAAACCCTCTAAAACGATTTTTCCGTTCTCAAGCACGTAGGAATGATGGGCCACTTTAAGGGCGGTCTTGGCATTCTGTTCTACGAGCAGGACCGTGGTCCCTGACTTGTTCAGCTGTTGAATGACGTCAAAAATCTCTCGAACGATTAATGGGGCAATACCCATGGAAGGTTCATCCAAGAGGAGCAGTTCCGGTCGAGCCATTAAGGCACGGGCAATGGCCAACATCTGCTGCTCACCACCGGAAAGGGTGCCGGCTATCTGTTTGGAACGTTTTTCCAGGATGGGAAACATCTGATAAACCTTATCAATTCTTTCCTTTATCTCAGGACGGTTGCGCTTCTTATAATAATGATAAGCCCCGAGATGGATATTATCCCGTACCGTCAGATGTGCAAAAAGTTGCCTCCCTTCCGGCACCTGAGAGATACCCAGGCCAACAATCCGGTAGGCAGGAAGGCCGGCAATATTCTGCTCCTTATAAAGAATACGGCCCTTATTGATCTTCATCAACCCGGAGATGGACTTTAAAAGGGTCGATTTGCCGGCCCCATTGGCTCCAATGATGGAAACCATCTTTCCCCTGGGCACCTGTATCGAGACATCTTTAAGCACACGGATACTGTCATAAGAAGCGCTTAGTCCCTCAATACTGAGCATGTTTTAAGCCTCGCTTCCTAAATAAGCCTCAATGACCTTTGTGTTATTCCGGATTTCTTCGGGTGAACCCTCTGCAATCCTTTGGCCATAGTTAAGCACCACGATTTCATCCGAGATATTCATGACCACCTTCATGTCATGCTCCACAAGTAAAACGGTGATCCCTTTTGCATTGATGGCCTTTATCAGGGAAGATGCCAGGTGAGTCTCGGTCTCATTTAGGCCGGACGCAGGTTCGTCAAGACAGACCAGTTCCGGTTCACTGGCCAGTGCCCGTCCGATCTCCAGCATCTTCTGCTCGCCCAGGGGCAGGCTGTCTGCCGGTTCATTGAATTTGTCGCCCAGGCCGATAAACTTCAGGATCTTCATTGCACTGCTCCGGATCTGCTCTTCTTTTTGTCTGGAGTGAGGTAATAGAAACCCCGAAGCCATAAAGGATGCCCGAAACCGTGTATGGCAGCCAAGCATGACATTTTCAAGGACCGTCATATTGTCGAACAGCTCAATTGTCTGAAAGGTTCGGGAAATACCCCGGTCGGCAATCTTATGAGCTTTGAGATGTTCGATGGGTTGGCCATTGAACCGCACCCTCCCTTCTGTCGGCGGAAAAGACCCTGTAATGACATTAAATAGAGTAGTCTTACCTGCTCCGTTTGGGCCGATAATCGCCTTAATAATTCCTCTTTTGACCTTGAAATTAAGGTTGCTAAGCGCCATTAGTCCGCCAAAGGCCATGCCCACCCCTTGCACCTCTAGAACATTTTCCTCTCTTACCGCATTCATCCGACATCTAACTCCTGAACCAGCTTCTTATAATTCCCGGCACCCCTACCAGTCCATGGGGCAAAAAGATGGTGACTATAAGCAGGATGGCGCCATAAACAACGACCTCGAGTTCCTCAAAATAATACAGCCATTCATAACTCAGAAAGGTGATCAGGCCGGCCCCGATGATGGCGCCCCAGATGTTATGCATCCCTCCAAGAGCGATCATGATCAGAAGCTTGATGGAAAAGAAAAGGTCAAATGTGGATGGATTAATAAAATTAAGATAGTGGGCATAAAGACTTCCGGCCAAAGACGCTAAAATGGCCGAGTAGACAAAGACCATTATCTTGAATCTGGAAATGTCCACACCCATGGCACTGGCAGCCGGTTCGCTCGCATGGATGGCCCTTAAGGCACGCCCCGTGCCGGACTGAATTACATTGATTGTAAAGATAAAGGCGGCAAAGACAAAACCCCAGACCAGGTAGAAATACCTTACAACCGAATCAAACTCAAAACCGAACAGGCTTAAACCCGGAATTCCGGGCATGCCGTCCGGACCACCGGTCCACTCAACCTCTTCATTGAAGATAATATAAATTATGACCCCAAAGGCAAGGGTTGCCATTGCCAGATAATGTCCTTTCAGCTTGAGTGAAGGCGTTCCAACCAAAATGGCCACTACCGCGGTAACTATCATGCCGATCAGCATGCATGGCCAGGGGTTCAAGCCGTATCGAACGGTCAGGATAGCCGATACATAGGCTCCGATACCAAAAAAAGCCGCATGACCAATCGATATCTGGCCGGCATAACCCATTAGTAGGCTGAGGCCGATGGTGATCAGACAGTAAATTCCCGCAAAGACCATTATGTCGGTATAATGGCTTATGGCGGAAATTTCGCGAGCAACCCATGGAAAGATGATAATGAGGACAGTAAAAACGGCTATGGGGAGTTTGGCAATCCGTAACATGCCTAAAACCTTTTAAACTTGCTTATCTCAACGCTGCCTAGAAGCCCGCTGGGCTTAATAAACAAGACGACCATAAGCACAATCAAAGCAAAAGCATCCTTGTATCCGGAGTGAATAAGCCCGGTTCCAAAAGACTCGATGGTCCCAATAATCAGGCCGCCAATGACCGCGCCCGGAAAACTGCCCAACCCCCCCAGAACAGCAGCACCAAATCCTTTTACAGCCAGCATGGCCCCGCGGTCATATTCCATAAGTGAGATGGGTGTCACGGTAATACCAGCCACCGCTCCGATACCAGCCGAAAGGGCAAAGGACAATAGAATCATCCGCTTGACATTGATGCCCGCCAAGCTGGCCGCATCAGCATTATCGGCGCAGGCGCTCATTGCCTTGCCGATGATCGTTTTGTTAAAGAAGATGGTCAGAATGACGACAATAATGATCAAAAAGCCGATGACCCATAAATACTGGGGCTGGATTACAGCCCCCAGGACGGTTATCGGATTGCGGCCGGAAAAAGCAGGCAGGTCAAAAAAGTCCTTGCCCCAGATTAACATGGCAGCGCCTTTGATTATGATGGAAGCTGCAATTGTTGCGATAATCAGGGTAAGAACCGAGGGCCGGCGGATGGGGCGAATGGCCAACCTGTCCAGAAGCATCCCCACCAAGGTAACAAGGGTAACAGTTGCCAGAAAGGCCAGAATAAGCGGAAGTCCCAGGGCAACGTGAAAAGAGACCATGATCAGCCCCCCCAGCATGACAAACTCACCCTGGGCAAAGTTTATGATCTCGGTCACACCATAGATGATATTGAATCCGATGGCCACGATGGCATAGGTGCTGCCCACGGTGACTCCGGTAATTAAATACTGAAAAAGCTGGCTCTCCAGCGTGATTGTTTCCATCTGTCTATATTGAATTAAAAAAGTGAGGATGGCAAAGACACCACCCTCACAAATCTTTGGCATACAATTAAATGGATCAGTCAACTATAGCCCAGTCCCCATCTTTAACAACGATCATATTAAAAGATTTCTCCCAGGTGAGTCCGTTGTGGTCGTCCGGCGAGAAGTTAAAGACGCCATGCTGGCCGGCAAAGCCCTTTGTATTTTCAATGTAATCTCGTATAGCGGCTCTGTCACAACCAACTGCTTTGAGAGCGTTGACTACCAGCATCAAGGAGTCCCAGGCGTGGCCGCCAAAGGAGGCCACAGGCTCATTGTACTTGGCCATATAGTCCTTATTGTACTTCATGGTCACCATTTTTTGCGGATGGTCTGCCCCCAATGCTTCGGGAGTGTTACACGCCCCTAAAGGAGCAATAACACATTCTGCCGCTCCTGCGGCCATCTTTATATTTTTGCGGCTGCCGAAGCCATGGCTCTGAAAAAAAGGAATGTTTGTCATCCCCAGGTCTTTCCAGTTGCGAAGCACCAAAACCTGTGTTGGTCCTATGGACCAGCTAATAATGGCCTGGGGTGCTATTCCCTTGATCTTAGTTAATTGAGCCATCATATCAGTATCTTTGAACCCGAACGTCTCCTCCGCAACAACTGTCATACCGTATTTTGGTGCAAGTCTGATGAGTTCTTCACGTCCGCTTTTACCAAACCCAGTGGTTCCGCTCATAACGGCGATTTTACTGATACCACGCTTTTTCAGGTAGTTATAAAGGGCCTCCACAGCCATGCTGTCCGACTGTGGCACTTTAAAAACCCATTTATACTGTTTACCTGTCTCTTCATCGGTGACAATTTTATAGCTGGCAGCACAAGAGATAAGCGGCATCTGGTGTTTTTCTGCCAGAGGCACTACTGCAAGGGATGTTCCGCTTCTGGAAGGTCCAATAATGGCACATACCTTATCCTGGGTGATGAGTCGTTTAACATGCAGGGTGCACTTTGTGGCATCTCCTTCTGTGTCATAAACAATTAGTTCAAGTTTATGTCCATTAATGCCGCCGGCCTTGTTGATTTCCTCAACCAGCATCTTGACTGTCTTCTTTTCAGGATCTCCTAGAAAAGAGGCCCCACCTGTTACCGCAAATACTGCCCCCACTTTATAGACCCCTGCCGGTATGGCCGCTTTTTCAGTAAGTTCGGCATTTTTTTGGGTCAGCTCAGCAACTTTTTCAGTCAGCTCGGCATTTTTTTGGGTCAGCTCAGCAACTTTTTCTGACACATCAGGTTTTTCAGCACATGAAATCATCAGCCCAAAACTGAATAGACAAATTAACGCCAGAATGAAAATTCTTTTTAAAGTCATCTGTTCCTCCTTTTGTTTAGGGTGTTAAACATACTAATCCGAGCGTTTTGATTTAGACATGGAGCGGGTTGCCCGAGGCAAATTGCAGCCGGACGGTGATGGTCCTTGGCGAAACGCAGGACAGCGTCCCGTGCTGTCTGAGGCACCGCTGAAAGCGGGGCCGAGTTCACGGGACGCCCGTAGTGAGCATTAGAACCATCCCGCACGGATGCGCCTGCCGAGGGCAATCTGAGACATGTCCACTTTATTATGCTCGCCTTAGTAATTCGGCCAATGGATCTGATATAAAACTTCGGTTGGACACCATCGGCCTCCTGTAAAAAGCCTATTTTAAGCAATTCACATTGCATTTAAAGGGTGTAAACTTTGCTTCCGTTAATCACTGTTACGTTGTTTTCCTGCAGCAGTTTTACGGCCTCGTCGATATTATCGATTCTGAAAATCATGATCGCGTTGCTCCCGCTTTGCGTAACAAACGCATACATATATTCCACATTAATTTCAGCCTTGAATAATATATCGAGTATTCTGTGGAGACCACCGGGCCTGTCTTCCACTTCTACTGCCACCACATCCGTCTTTCCTACGGTAAATCCACGGTTCTTTAGGGCTGCTTCGGCCTTTTCATTATCATTTACTATCAGGCGCAGTACACCAAAATCAGATGTATCTGCCAGAGCAAGCGCACGAATATTGACATCTGCTTCTGCAAGAATGGATGTAACTTCAGCCAGACGTCCTGCCTTGTTTTCCAAAAAGACTGAAATCTGTTCCGCCCGCATAACTATTCTCCTTTTACATGACGCTTAACCCTGATAAACCGGAAACATCGGTAAAACTTTGTCGACATTGCGCTGTTAAGCGCCTAAATCTTGCGATTGTCAATAACCCTTACAGCTTTTCCCTCGCTGCGGGCAATTCCCTTAGGCTCCACCAGCTTCACTTTGGCCGAAACACCAAGATACTCCTTAATATTCTTTGCTATATTCCTTTCCAGGTCCTGCAAATGTTTGACTTCATCAGAAAAGAGACGCTCACCGACTTCCACCATAACTGTAAGTGTGTCGAGTTTATCCTCCCTGTCAACCACAAGCTGATAGTAAGGTTCAACATTGTCAATTTCCATGAGAACACTCTCAATCTGGGACGGGAAGACATTGACGCCGCGGATAATAAGCATGTCATCTGTACGGCCGCTTACCCTGTTCATGCGAATATGCGTCCGGCCGCAAATACATGGCTCGGGATTAAGTGAGGTAATATCACGTGTTCTGTATCGGATAACGGGGAATGCTTCCTTGGTAATGGAAGTAAATACAAGCTCTCCGGTCTCACCGTGAGGAAGAACTTCCCCTGTTGCCGTGTCTATCACTTCGGGAATAAAGTGATCCTCAAATATGTGGAGACCATTTTTTGCTTCATGACATTCAATGGAAACCCCCGGTCCGATCACCTCGCTCAAACCATAAATATCCACCGCGGTTAGATTTAATTTCCGTTCTATTTCTTCCCGCATATTTTCCGACCAGGGCTCAGCCCCGAATATTCCGAATTTGAATTTCAAATCTGCAAAAGATACTCCCATCTCATCAGCGACTTCCGCAAGGTGAAGTGCGTATGAGGGTGTTGCGGTCAAAATCGTAGGACCGAAATCTTCCATTATTACAATCTGTCTCTTTGTATTTCCTCCTGAAACCGGGATGACGGATGCACCGAGTTTTTCCGCGCCGTAGTGGATCCCGAGACCTCCAGTAAAGAGTCCGTAACCGTATGCATTGTGAATGATGTCTTCGCGGGTGGCTCCACCTGCGGCAAGTGAACGTGCCATAAGATCAGCCCATGTACCAACATCCCTGGCTGTATAACCAACCACGATCGGTTTGCCGGTTGTTCCGGATGAGACATGAATACGTACAACATTATCCATGGGAACTGAAAACATACCAAATGGATAATTATCGCGCAAATCCTCTTTTGTTGTGAACGGAAGTCGTTTTAAATCTTCAAGGGATTGGATGTCATTCGGCGTGATACCATTTTCTTCAAACTTTTTACGGTAAAAAGGCACATTCGCATATACACGGTCAGCTGTAGCCTTCAGTCGGCGCAATACTATCGGCTCAAGATCTTCTCTGGGCATGGTTTCAAATCCGATGTCGAGAATCATTTCAATACTTCCTTTTAGACAAAATTGTGTATTTCCAAAAAACTGCGGGTTTGAACCCACAGCCCTAAAATAAAAAAACCATGGGTTTAACTTTTTTTGTGTCTACCCATGGTTTTTGCGTTTTCAAGTTCGGCTTTTTCTACCTCGCCAGCCCATGGATAGACTTCAAAAAAAGAAGTCACCCAAAAAACTAAAAAAGCAAAAGTAGAAAAACCGAAACCTCATCTATCAAACCCCGAAATATTTTATAAATAATGTATAATTATAGGGCCTATAACAGATAAAAAAAAGATGTCAAGAAAAAAAATTACCATTTCAAGCTTCCTTTGAAATCAGCCTTTCGTTTTTCGAGAAAAGCAGATGTTCCTTCCTTGGCGTCGGGACTTGCCATGCAAAGTGAGAATGCGTCGATCTCTATGCTGCAGCCTGAGTTAAGATCCACATTCATGCCACTGTTAATGGCCTGTTTTGCTGCGCGTAACGAGGCTTTCCCCTTTGAAACAATGGTTTTAGAGGTCTTGATGACTTCATCCATCAGCGATTCTTGAGAGCAGACCCGGTTTACCATCCCGATGGTATGGGCCTCAGCCGCGGGAATCATCTTTCCGGTAAATATCATTTCTTTGGCCATATTCTTGCCGATTAATCTTGGCAGTCTCTGGGTGCCTCCAAATCCGGGAATAATTCCAAGATTGATTTCCAACTGACCAAACATTGCATTTTCAGAAGCATAGATAAAATCGCATGCAAGTGCAATCTCGCTACCACCGCCAAGGGCAAAACCGTTTACCGCTGCAATGACCGGTATCGGCAGCTCCTGGAGTTTATTCATCATAAAATGACCCCTCTCGGAAAAGCGCTTTGCCTGAAGTGCATTAAATGTGGCAAGTTCTGTAATATCAGCCCCGGCAACAAATGATTTCTCACCGGCTCCAGTAAGGATAAGCACCCTTATATCTTCGTTTGCAGCAATTTCATCAAGCGCTTGTGAAAATTCTTTAAGCAGTTCTGAATTTAATGCATTCAAGGTTTCAGGCCGGTTGAAGGTAATAGTTGCAATCCCGTCTTCTACTTGAAAGATAATGTTATCATATGCCATGTATAACCTCCGTAATAGTAAAGAATCCTGGCCCATAGGACCAGGCTTTGGTTTGCCCCTGAAAGGGGCTATTTATCACAGAATCGATAAGTGTGAAGTGACTAACCTGTCGAGAGCCTCTGGTCGAACGAAGTGCCCGCCCTG
>JAUVVL010000319.1 GCA_030604635.1 Desulfobacteraceae bacterium | reverse complement strand
GAGACCTTTGAAAAATGCTCAATTTTGCTCAAGTTCAAGGAAGGCGAAAATTTTAACCACAGGAATACATTGAGTATTTTGAGGATTAAAATTTGAGCCTGACACAGAAATTGGGCAAAAGGGGGTGTTTTGCAAAGGTCTCATAAAGTGGACATGTCCCAGATTAGTAACTCACGAGTCAGGTCAGACCCTGCCGGTTTTAGTAAGGGACTCCTTAAAAACGCGATAGAAGGCCACGTTGTCGGCCACACCTTTTCTAAGGATTTTTTCTATTTCATCGATGTTCTTCAGGTTGACAATCAGGTTGACGCTCTTGTTAAATTCCATCATATTGTCCATGGTGCGGAAGCGGTCGGTAACAAGGGCCACGAAAATATTGCGCCGGATGGACATAGTAAGCCTTTCCAGGTATTTGAGTATATTGTTCATATCCGGGTTCGGAGTGCCGAACCGTTCGTTGACCACCACAACGTCAAAGACATGGAAACGCATCTGCTTGAGAACATCTTTGGGTGATTCTGGTTCCGTAGTGTTATACCCCATGTTATCCAGGGCCTTTTTGATCTTGGCTCGGATGGCGGGGTCCGATTCACATAGCAGGGCTGTTTCCACACCCTCTTCCACAAAATCAAAAGGTTTATCCGATGCGTCGTAGGAGGCGGAGGCTATCTCGTCGAAAATGATCTTTCCCAGATCGGACTCTGGTTCAAACCGGGCATCAAAGAGAATTTTGTTGTTACACTTGGGGCATGTCAGAGAAAAGGCCTGCCCCTTGGGGACCTTTTCGTCCGGAATTTTGAACTTCCCCTGGCACTTTTCACATGCGACATCCATGATTTTTCCTCTATTTGGGTTCCATTGACAAAGGCAAAGGAGTAAAGCTCCCCGCCCTCAAGGGCGGGGGTTCTGCCTCCCGGCAGTGCTTAGCGGCGGGGAACAGACCGGTCAGGCGATTAGCCTCTTTTCCTTCCGTATGCGTGGTCCACCTTCAAACCTTCGATATCCGTGGTAGATTCTCCGCGAGCGCTTTTGATCGCATCGATTCCGCGGCCAACCACACCTTTGCGGGAAGCATAGGCTATGGCCGTCTCTTGTGTAATGATGTTATCTTTGTACAATTCCACGATGTAATCGTCGAAGGTAATCATGCCGAAGGCTTTCCCTGCCTGGATGATGTCGTAGAAGGTCGAGGCTTCGGATTCTCCATGCAGGATCGTGTCCTTGACCCGAAGGTTGGTGCCCAAGATTTCAAAGGCCGCCACCCGTCCTCCCACGATTTTGGGTAGGAGCCTCTGGCCTACGACCCAGCGGATCGTTTCGGCAAGCCGAACACGAATCTGGTTTTCTTCCTCTGTATCAAACATGCCGGTGATACGGTTGATGGTATGCCCGGCGTCCATGGTGTGAATGGTAGAGAAAACAAGGTGGCCGGTCTCGGCTGCACTTAGACCGATCTCTACTGTTTCCCTGTCACGCATCTCGCCCACCAGGATCACCTTGGGAGCCTGGCGCAAAGCTGCCCGGAGGCCGTGGGCAAAAGTATCGAAATCAGTCCCCATCTCCCGCTGGTTGAATGTGGCTTTTTTGTGCGAATGTTCGTATTCCACCGGGTCTTCGAGGGTTATCACGTGGACCGCTTTAGTATTGTTAATTTCATGGAGAATCGCTGCCAGGGAGGTTGATTTTCCGGTTCCCGTGGCACCGGTAAACAGGATGATGCCGTCCCTTTCCTGGGCTATTTTGAGAAAGGCTTCGGGGAGATCCAGCTCTTGGCAGGTGGGGACTTTGGTTTCTAGTTTTCGCAGGACAATAGAGTAATTGCTCTGCTGGGAAAAGACGTTGACCCTGAAACGAGCCTTGCCGGGAAGCTCGTAGGACAAATCGCACGACCCTTCAAGCAAGAGATTCTGTGTGAGGCGCCGATCCTGGTCGATCAGGTTGAGGGCGAAGACTTCAGTCTGAAACGGTGTGAGCTCGTCAAAAGGCGGGTTCATGTCCACTTCCTTGAGCAAACCCGCACTTTCAACCTGGAACGGTTTGCCCGCGGTAATATTCAGATCGGAAACATTGTCGTAAGCAGCGAGCATTTTTGACATAATATGATCGATTTCCTGTTTTTTCATAACACGACCTCGCAAGATTGTTATGCTTCGGTAAAATCAGTTGGCGGATCCCTCAAAAAAGGCCTGAACTTACCCTTGTCATTCGACTTGGTATAGGCTTCATCAGCACTTATCCATCCTTTATCGAGCAGTTCCATAATGGCATCATCCAGAAGCTGCATACCGTATTTCCTCCCGGTCTGGATCATGGAAGGGATCTGGTGGGTTTTTGATTCTCTGATTAGATTCCGAACCGCGGGATTTGCAATCATTATCTCGAGGGCAACACAGCGGTCCTTTTTGTCGATCCTTTTAAACAGGACCTGTGCTATTACGGCCCGGATTCCGTCAGCCAGAGTGGATCGGATCTGGGCTTGCTCACTTGCAGGGAAAACCTCAATAACACGATCAACGGTTTTCGGTGCACTCGTTGTGTGCAGGGTGGCAAAAACAAGGTGTCCGGTGGCACTGGCTTCTACGGCAAGTGATATGGTCTCCAGATCCCTCATTTCACCCACCAGGATAATATCAGGGTCCTCCCGCAGTGCGCCTTTTAAGGCTGCACTGAATGTCTTGGTATGGATGCCGACTTCACGGTGGTTTACAATACAACCCTTACTCTCGTGGACAAATTCGATGGGGTCTTCGATCGTAATGATATGATCCTTGCGGTTACGGTTTGCCACATCGATTATTGCGGCCAGAGTGGTAGATTTGCCACTCCCTGTTGGTCCCGTCACCAGCACCAGGCCCCTTGGAAGTGTGGCCAGCTTTGATATCACAGTAGGGAGACCAAGCTCCTCGGCGGTCATTATATGCTCAGGAATTTGCCTGAAAACCGCCGCCACACCATATTTCTGCATAAAGAAATTTGCCCGGTATCTGGCAATACCGGGTATTTCATATCCGAAATCAACATCTCCGGTTTCCTCAAACACCTTGACCTTATGTTCGGGAGCAATTTCATAAAGCATGGCTTTCAGTTCATCATTTTCTAAGACCTTATATTTGACCCTTTCCATATCGCCCCTTATTCTGAGCGCAGGCGGCTGCCCGGACACTAGATGAAGATCTGAAGCACCCTGGTCATTCATCAATTTGAAAAAAGCATCTATCTTCGCCATCTCGAGCTCCCAATCAATTTAATTTTTTGTAATAGTTCAGCCACAAAGACACTAAGACACTAAGACACTAAGACACTAAAATTATATTATAATTCTTTTAATGCCATTTAATTAGAGGTGCGATAAAATTGAAAAGAAAAACAAAATAACAATTAATAATAAACAATTAACACTTACTTATTAATTATTTCCCCTCTTTTTTGTGCCTTTGTGAATTAGTGGCTGATATTTTAAGATTTTTTAAAAATTTTTTTAGTTCTGCTATCGATTCTCAGGCCTTAGTGCCCGTTACGACTCCCCGTCTTGCCACATTTCAGAATTTTTAATTACATCGTGTTCCTTT
>JAUVVL010000011.1 GCA_030604635.1 Desulfobacteraceae bacterium | reverse complement strand
TTTTAATCGGCTTTTATATACAGGATTGAACCTGTTCTTTCTTTACGCTCACTTATGCACGAGTTTGACACGGCTTAAAACCGGATTACCTGAATGCGATAATGTTTTCAAAGGGCTAAAATGTTACAAATAATTTAATTTATCAATATGTATTTAATAATTAATAGTCAAGCTCCTTATAATTCATCATTGCTCTTGTTCTAATTCTAATCCATGTCGCCAAGAATTGTGCTAAAAATCTCCTCGGTTCCAACAACCCCGATCAGCTTTCCAATCTTATCGATAACAGGCAGTGGGAGTCCGACCACGAAGTTTATCTCAACTGCCGCTCTCATAGGGGTGTCAACGTCGGCTGTTACGATGGTGCCTTTCGGGAGCATTTTCAGGTCAAGGTCTTCCCGGAAGGGGACGGGTGCAACATCTTTTCCCGCATGCATCACTTTGTTAAGGCGGCCCTCCTCATCCAGGGTGCACACGCATTGATTTTTAGAATCAAGGACCTTGGTGTGGCTTTTTCCGTCCACGTTTTCCAATTCTTCGATGGGCCGCATCAGAGAAGCGCAGCTAAGCACCTTCAGCGGGTTCATGGACGCGACGAACTGGGCTACATAATCGTTTACGGGATTCGAGACAATGTCCTCGGGCGAACCGATCTGAACGATTTTTCCAGCCTCCATGATTGAAATGAGATTCCCCAGCTTTAAAGCCTCGTCAAGGTCATGGCTGACGAAAATAATTGTCTTTTTCAGGTCGTTTTGGAGCTGAATCAATTCGTCCTGCAAGTGTTCTCGAATGAGCGGGTCGAGGGCCGAAAAGGGCTCATCCATGAGAAGTATGTCAGCATCGGTCGCCAAGGCTCGAGCCAAGCCCACCCGCTGCTGCATACCTCCTGAAAGCTCGCGAGGATACTTATCGGCCCACTTGTCAAGACGGACGAGAGCCAGTTTTTCCTCTACAATTTTATTACGTTTGTCCTTGGGAACACCATTCAGTTCGAGCCCTAAAGCTACGTTATCTCGAACCGTACGCCAGGGCATCAGCGCGAACTGCTGGAATACCATGGATATCCGTTCGGTGCGCAAATCGTGGAGTGTGTTCCAGTCGCAGGTAGCCAGGTCAACTTCTTGGTCGTTGTGCTGGATTTTAAGATGGCCGCGCGCGACCTTGTTCAGACCGTTGCCGCAGCGTATGAGTGATGACTTGCCCGAACCTGAAAGCCCCATTAATACACAAATCTGGCCTTCATTAACCTCTAGAGTAGCATCGTTGACGGCAACCAGGTTCTCGGTCTTGGCAAAGATCTCATCACGGTCAAGACCTTGATCCAGCATTTCGATTGCCTGGGCTGTGTTAGGTCCGAAGATAACATCAACGTGTTCGAAACTGACAACCGGCATAATCCTATACCCCCATGTGTTCTTTGCCTTCCGGCTGTTTCAGCATCCTGTCCAGAACGATGGCGACTATAACGATAGCGAGTCCGGCCTCAAAGCCCATGGCAATATTTACGGAATTGAGGGCCCGGACCACCGGCTTACCCAATCCATCAGCCCCTACCAGGGCCGCGATCACGACCATTGAAAGCGAAAGCATGATACATTGGGTTAGCCCTGCCATGATAGTCGGCATGGCATAGGGCAACTCCACTTTCCAAAGGAGTTGCCGCTTTGAGGCGCCAAAGGCATTGCCCGCGTCTATCAATGAGTCGGGCACAGAGGTGACACCCAGGTAGGTCAGCCGGATGGGAGCCGGTATGGCAAAAATAACCGTAGAGATCAATCCCGGAACCATGCCGAGGCCAAAGAGCATCAGGGTCGGGATAAGGTAAACGAACGTGGGAATGGTCTGCATCAGGTCAAGGATGGGACGTATAACAGTGAACAGCCACTTTCGGTGAGCGGCTGCGATCCCCAAAGGGATTCCGAAAATAACAGACACCAGGGTTGCATAAAGTACCAGGGCAACAGTCTGGATTGTCTGTTCCCAGTAGCCAAGGTTGAGGATAAGAAGCATGGCGCCGGCCACCCCAATAACAAGAGCCCACTTGCGGTGCAGCCAATAAGCAAGCACGCAGATCAGGGCTATTAGAATCAAGGGGGGCACCATGCCCATCAGGGTAATGGTGCCTTGGATAACCCATTCCAGACTGTCGGAAAAAACCCGGAATTCCTCGTCAAAATTATCCGTAAGACCATCTACAAATATCTTTACCCACCTTCCAAAAGGTATTTTTTCCAATAAAAATTCAGGAGTCAAATTCATATCCTTTTCTTAAATTTCAAAAAAACGGATTGTAACCCGGCCAGATACCGGCTCGGTCATCTAATCTTGATAAAGCTTGACTTACTTTAATTTCAGATGTTTCTTCACGGCTGCAAGTCCATCACCCCCATCATACGTTTTAACACCTTTAAGCCATTTATCGAGGACTCCAGGGTGCTTTTTCAGCCACTTGGTCGCAGCCTTATTGGGCTCCAAGCCTTCATGGAGGATCATGCCCATCACCTGGTTTTCCATTGTCAGAGTAAATTCAAGGTTCTTGAGGAGCTGACCGACGTTAGGGCATTCTTTCACGTAACCCTTCCGCACATTGGTGTAAACGGTGGCACCCCCAAGGTTGGGGCCAAAGTAATCGTCACCTCCGGCCAGGTATGCCAACTCGAAATTAGTGTTCATGGGATGGGGCTCCCAACCCAGGAAAACTATCCAATCCTTTTTCCGCACCGCGCGCCTGACCTGGCTCAGCATGCCCTGTTCGCTGGATTCAACAAGTTTCCAGCCACTAAGTCCAAAGGCGTTTTTGTCGATCATGCTCTGGATCAGGCGATTGCCGTCATTACCAGGCTCGATACCGTAAATCTTGCCGTCCAGCTTATCCTTGTATTTTGCAATGTCCGCGAAGTTCTTAATTCCTGCCTCGTAAACATATTTTGGCACAGCAAAGGTGTACTTTGCGCCATTCAGGTTGGCCCGCACCCTTTCGACGGAACCGTCATCCCGGTATGGTTTTTCATCTGCCGCCATGCTGGGAAGCCAAAGACCCAAAAAGATGTCTATATCCTTATTCTTTAAACTGGCAAACGTTACGGGCACTGCAAGGATCGTGACTTTGGGTTTATAACCCAGGCCTTCCAAGACAACCGAAGTTAGGGCGGTAGTGGATGTAATGTCAGTCCAGCCCACGTCTGAAAAATGCACTGTTTTACATGAGTCCGGTCCAGCAGCAGTAAGTGTTACTGAAAAAACAAGGATGAGAATGCAAATGATAGAGATCCGTGAAATAAAACATGTCATACTTTCCTCCTTTCAAGTATTCATGTGTTTAGTGTTGAAATCTAAATTCTTCTTTTGCTTTCGATGTAAGGAGCTTATTCATAAACGGCTCAGGAGACCCTGTACGCAAAGACGCGGTTAAGGATTTCTGGATCCTCTAAGGGAAGGGCCCGGAACGGCTCGGTCTTCTCAATCAGTCGCCATTTACCTTCTTTTTCCAGGGCATCTTGCTTCTCTTTAAAGCCTTGCTCCAGATACACATCGGCACGAACGCTGAAGATGATGTAACCATCGGGTTTGGTAATCCGTATCAGTTCGTCAAAGGATTCCGGCGGAGCGTGACCTTGTGTAAAGACCCCCATGGATACGGTGCTGGCAAAGGAGTTGTCGAGAAAGTCCAGTTCTTCGCCCAATGTCATCTTCAGCAATTTCTTGTGAACGTCTTTTTTTTGAGCCACTTCCAGCATGCCCTGAGACATATCGATTCCGACTAGATCCTTGTAACCCATCAGGGCCAGTGTTTCGCCTAAAATTCCCGTGCCGGCTCCGGCATCCAGCATCGTGCCTGTATCAGGAGGAATGTAGCGTCCAATGAGACAGGTCATAATGGCCGGGATTTTATACCCGAAACTCAACACATCCCGGTCGTAATCTTTTGCCCAGCCATCGTAGCCTTCCGCCAACTCCTCATTGTTGCGGGCAGAATATACTTTTTCTAAACATTTTGACCTGTCTGAAAGATCCACAACATCCTCCTTAATGTTCAATTATATTCAGAAATCCACATCCTCTGTGCGTGGATTCTTTACCCATTCATAATACAATAAAAGAATTAACCGTCAAGATTTAAAAGGTATAATTTTATATTATTGAAGCCTAAATGTTGCCTCATCTTTTCTTCTGGTTTAAAACAGCCTTGCAAAAGCAACATGAATTGGAAAATGAAGTTTTCCCCTTGATAAAATTCCTTTTTTTTTCTAAATAACTCTGTATGGGTTATGTTTTTGATTTTAATGATGCCATCGCTTACGAGGAGTGGTTTAATAATCCACGCAACACGTTTGCCGCTGATCTCGAAAGCCGGCTTATGATAGATTTGCTCAAGCCGATGAGAGGGGAAACAGTGCTTGAGATCGGTTGTGGAACAGGGGCAAGCCTTCTCCCCTTCCTTGAACTGGGGCTCCAGATGACAGGGTTGGACCCATCCCCGTATATGCTTGATATTGCATTGAAAAACTTGGGAAATCGCGTGGATCTCTACCGCGGTTTTGCTGAGGATCTGCCGTTTGAAGATAATTCATTTAACTATGCATGCCTTATCACAACTCTGGAATTTGTAGAAGATCCTAAAAAGGCGGTTGAGGAGGCATGCCGGGTTGCAAAAGATAAAATATTTATAGGCGTCCTTAACCGGTATGCAATCAAAGGGATCCAGCGGCGGGTCAAAGGGATTTTTAGGCGTACCATATATAACCACGCCCATTTTTTCAGTATCTGGGAGCTCAAACAGATCATTCGAGCCCTTTTAGGAAATGTACCCATATCCTGGCGGACCGTATGCCAGATTCCGGCGGCACCTGGAAGAATCACCAACAGGATAGAACAATCCACCCTGCTACAAAAATGCCCGTTCGGGGCTTTTGCCGGCATGGTGGTGACTCTTGTTCCCCGTTTTAAAACCAGACCTCTTGCAATGACTTATAAACGCAAACAAACAACCGGTGTCGTGGTTGGATAAGCAAGGATCGGGAAACACTTTTAGCCAAACATTATAAAGAATACCTTAAGGGTGACCACGTAATGGAAGCTTATCTTTATGAAATATTGAATGATAAGAAGGTAAAATGCAACCTTTGCAACCACCGCTGTGTAATCAAAGACGGCCGTCGCGGAATATGCGGTGTTCGGGAAAACCGGGAAGGAACACTGGAAACCCTGGTTTACGGAAGGATTATTGCCCGGCATATCGATCCGATTGAGAAAAAACCGCTTTACCATCTCATGCCGGGCAGCCTTTCCTACTCCATAGCCACAGTGGGTTGCAACTTCAGATGCCTTTTTTGCCAGAACGCGGATATCGCCCAGATGCCGTCAGACCGTAAAGGGATGATCGCGGGTGACGCCTTCTCGCCTCAGGATGTTGTCGCTGCGGCCTTAAAGGGTGACTGCAAAAGTATAGCCTATACCTATACCGAGCCTACCGTATATTTTGAATTTGCCTTTGATACTGCAAAACTTGCCCACGAAAAGGGAATTCAAAACGTGTTCGTCACAAATGGATACATGACTGCCGAAGCCCTTCACATGATAAACCCCTATCTTGATGCGGCCAATGTTGACTTAAAAGCCTTTACAGAAGATTTTTACAAAACGTATTGCGGGGCCAAACTTGAGCATGTTAAAGAGTCGCTAAAACTGATGAAATCCCTCGGCATCTTTATAGAAGTTACCACACTGCTTATTCCAGGGCTAAACGATGACAAGGATGAACTTGAAAAGCTGGCTGAATTTCTGGCAGATTCTCTAGGCACGGAAACACCATGGCATATCAGCCGGTTTCATCCGACATACAAGCTGACAGACCGCCCACCTACGCCGGTTGAAACCCTTGTTATGGCTCGTGAAATCGGGATAAAGGCGGGCCTAAAATATGTTTATACCGGTAATGTGCCCGGAGAGAGCGGGGAAAAGACGTTCTGTTACCAATGTGGGAGCACCCTTATCGACCGGTGGGGGTTTTATATCCGAAAAAACCTGATAGATAACAATCGCTGCCCGCATTGCGGCGCAGAGATCGATGGAGTTGGCTTATAAATGAGAACATTGAATTGCTTTATGAGCAAGTAATAGGCATGTTTTGGGAAAAAATAAATTCGAAATCCGAAAACGAAATTCGAAACAATATCGAATGATCAAAATTCAAAATAATAAAACAAATTCCTAAACTGATCGGTTCTGGGTTCAGGGTTCTAGGTTCAAAGGTTATAACATCTTAACATTACTAATTTTACAACTCAGTGCCAGGGTTGATCTCTTTCACCAATTGGGTGAAAAATACTTGCCGCCTTTATTGAGGCGTAACCATTTTGGATTGAGCCTGTTAGGGCTCATCAACCCGGAACATTGAACGTTGAACCGCTCAACCCAGGAAATTTTTTATGCAGCAAGTTATCTCTGTTTTAAGCTTTTTTCAACGGTTTGAAATTTTTGGTCATTTGATATTCGGATTTGTTTCGTATTTCGACCTGCCCGCCCATGCCTCTTTGGGCAGAGTGCTTCGACCGCCTCAAGCAGTTGGGCAGGAGCAAATAGGCACCATAATGTAAACCGGGCAATGGCAGGCGGGTATTCGAGTTTCGGATTTAGTACTTACCTTGCATAGCTAAGGGCATCGATCTCTGGTTCAATTATAGCCTATCAATTTATTTCATATCCCGAACAGGCAAAGCCCGGTAAGCTTTCTTATGCACCATTCGGTCCGAATAATGGTACCCTCGGTTGAAATTGAAAATATAAGCCTGAATCGCTGATGTTTCGGAGGTCCAAACCCATCCGCAGCTTAGCTTAATATCAGGCACTATCTTGACCCGCTGACCACAATCCGTTTCATATCCCTTATTTTTTTTTTCATGTACATACAGGCTTTGCAGCTCTGCCAGGGTGGGCAACCGCCAGTCATCATACCGAGCCATAATGGTGTCGGGAAATGTATATTTGACCCATAGATTTGCCTGCTTCCAGTTTATGTCGCCCTGGTTGTCGGTTTTTGCCCACATGACTCCTAATTGATTATCCGTAACCGTACCATCGCCATTATCGGTGAAACGCTCACCCGCCAGAACCTGCGCACCCAATACAAAAATGCAAATGGTGATTATCGATACAATTTTTAATTTTATCATGGACATTTTTGCCCTCCTGAGGATCTATTTCGCCTGTGACAGGTTACGTTAGTTTTATTCTCTTTCTTAACCGCAGGGCATTCTTTTCGTCCCGAAAAGAGACGACAGGCACGGGAGAACGGCGGAACAGCTTATCAGCCACTGATCCGACAAATACATTTTCCAAATCCGTACGTCCCTTGATTCCCATGACGATCATGTCGATGTTTTCTTTAACAATAAGCTTCAACAATTCATCTATCGGGTTGCCGACCTTGAAGATTAGCCGGACATTTTCACGGTTAAAGGAAGATTTTGCCAGTAACTGTTCCAGCATTTTTTTCCGTTCTTTCTTAATGGCATCAACGTAATGTTCGCTATCCACTTCATATCCCATGGATGCAACCATTCCAACGGCTGAAACATCCCGTATGTTAATTATGTTTCCGATAATCAGTTCGGCATTAAAGCTTTGGGCAATCTTTGCGGCATAATTAAAAATACCCTCTGAATATTGCGTAAAACCAAGTGCAACCAGTATTTTTTTGATATCATCCATAATATTTTCCTTTTTAATCCCGTATAAACCCTTCTCTTTCTTTCAGAGCCGGAGGCTCTCCGAGCCGAAATCTATAAAGATGGCCGGAGTATTTACTCGTGTATGACCTCCTTTGGCTCATTATGTTGCAATTGCGACAGCAGGTTTCGGAACACGGAACCTCTGCATAATGTAGAGCAGGCCAAATAGCGCAAGTCCTATGGGATACACCCAGTACCGCTGGCTGTGAGCTATACCGATCCAGGATGAAACCGCGTCAGGACGCATCAATATAAAGGTTACACATAGAAACAGCGGTATCTCATAGAACCTGTTGCGAGTCACAAACCAGTTCTGGGTTGCTGAAGCAAAAGCAAAGTTGCCGATGCAGGCCATGACAAATATAAGAATCCCCTGGGGCCAGCTGGTGATATTGTGAAGGATCAGGTCGCTGTTGAAAATGAACATGAAGGGCAATATTGCAGTTCGGATATCGTACATAAACCCCTGGATGCCTGTGGCAATCGGCGATGATTTGGCAATGGCGGCGGCTGCATAGGCTGCCAGACCCACGGGAGGAGTGTCATCAGCAAGAATTCCGAAATAAAAACAGAAAAGGTGGGCGGACATCAGGGGAACAATCCAATCCTGGTAGCCTGCAATGGTAACGATAGCCGGTGCTGTCAGAGAAGCCATGACAATATATGTTGCAGTGGTGGGGAGCCCCATACCTATGATAAGGCTTGCAACGGCGGTGATCACCAACATCAAGTAGATGTTGCCCATGGAAATTACGTCGATGATTTCGGTGATAAGTCCGCCAAGCCCCAGCGCCACAACGCCCACGATGATACCTGCTGCAGCGGTGGCAAGGGCAACTGCAACCATGTTGCGGGCGCCGCTGGCAAGAGAGGAAAAAATGTCGATAATACTCTGCTTAAATGCAGAGCCGATGGGCTGTTTATTAATATATGCCTTGACAGGACCCTGGAATAGCATTAGGACCGCCATGACCCATATGGCATGAAAAGCAGACAGCTCCGGTGAGTGCCGTGCAATAATGAGCTCATACAGGAGCATACAAATTGGTATTAGGAAATGTGCCCCGCTAATAAGTGTTTTAAAAAAGAGAGGGAGTTCATTGCGCGGCATACCCTTTAATCCTAGCTTAGAAGCTTCTACATGGGTAATATAAAAAAGGGCGGCATAGGAAGCAAATGCCGGTATTGCGGCAGCTTTGACGACCTGTATATAGGGGACATTAACATATTCGGCAATAATAAAAGCGGCCGCCCCCATGATGGGGGGCGCCAGCTGTCCGTCTGTGCTTGCAGCCACTTCAACAGCCGCTGCCTTGGTGGCCGGATACCCTACCTTTTTCATCATGGGTATGGTAAACGTTCCGGTGGTTACGATATTTGCAATGCTTGAACCAGATACCATTCCTGTCAGTCCACTACCCACAATGGCAGCTTTGGCCGGTCCGCCCTTAAACCCGCCTAAAAGGCTCAAAGCCAGTTGGATGAAATAATGGCCTGCCCCTGCCTTGTCGAGCATAGCCCCGAAAAGGACAAACAAAAAGACGATGGTTGCGGAAACATCTAAGGGAATACCGTAAATCCCTTCCGTGGACATGGTCATCTGTCCTACGAACCGGTTCATCGAAACCCCTTTAAACGCAATAATATCCGGCATATAAGGGCCAAAAAATGCATAAAAACAAAACGCCAATGCAATGATTGGAAGAGCAGGACCGATTACACGTCGTGATGCCTCTAGCAAAAGCGCGGTAAGTGCTAATCCGATAACAATATCCTTTGTTATGGGTGCACCGTATCGCATGGTAATTCCTGCATAATCAATTATGATATAAATTGCTGTAAAAGCAGCCACAATTGCTATGATATAGTCAAATATGGGGACCCTGTCAGTGGTTGAAAGGAATTTAAGGCCGAAACGTGGTTTTTTAAAAAAAGGATAGTTGATGAAAACAATCAAAAGGGCAAAACCAAGATGGATGGCTCTAATAAAAGTAGAATCGATAATCAACCAGCTGGCTATGGATAGTTGAAAAAAGCTCCAGATCACCGCTATGGTCGGGATGACCCATTTCGCAACGCCGCTGGGTCGCCTTCCCATACCTTCTTCTTCTTCGGCCAATTTCCTCGCCAGTTCAAGGCCATCATCCTGCTCTTGGATTTCATTTTCACTCATAGTTATCACCTAATCTGTCTGTATTGTATGACGATATTGAAAACTGCACAAAGGTTTTGGAAGAAATTTCAGGCCAACCGTTTAGTAACGGAATGCACACGGGAATGGAGACGGTAAAGCACAGGGTGAAAAAAGGCGTTACACAGCCCACCAAAACAAAAAAGGGCGGCGGGCCTGAGTCCAGCATCATTGGCCCCGCCGCCCGAAGGGTAGGTATATCGTTTATATTGTTATTTTAACCCGACTTCTTTATAGTATTTCATTGCGCCAGGATGGATGGGTGCAGAAAGACCTTCCAGCATGCTCTTCTTAGTCAGACCGCCGTAGGCCGGATGCAGTTTCTTAAAATCTTCAAAATTTTCAAACACTTCCTTGGTGATCGCGTAGACAACATTTTCCGGAACCTTGATGGATGTCACAAATGTGGCCTTAACACCAAATGTGGGGATATCTTTATCGTTCGCTGCGCCAGGGTAGAGCTCAATCCGAGTAACAGATTTTGCATAGTAGGGGTATTTTGCAAGGAGACTGTCTATGTTCGTGATAGGAATGAACTTCACCTTGCGTTTTCCGGCGGTGGCTTCCTTGTAATAACCACTGGGATGTCCAACTGTGTAGAAAGCGGCATCGATCCTGCCGTCCTGGATCATTCCTGGTTGTTCTGCGGCCTTTAAGCTTTCTGCATGAAAATCCTTTTCAAAATTAATGCCATTGGCCTTCAGAGCATCTATGGCATTTTTTCGGAAACCAGAACCGATGTTTCCGATGCTAACGCGTTTGCCCTTGAGATCCTGAATACTGTTGATGTTGGCATCAACAGCGGTAATCAAATCAACATTTTCAGGATGGATGGAGAATACTGCGCGAAGGTCCTTCTGGGGACCTTTGTCTTTCCAGTTGGCAATACCCTTGGTCGCCTGATATTGCCTGTCGGACTGTACGACACCGAATTCCAGGTCGCCAGACATAACGGCATTGACGTTGAATACCGATCCGCCTGTGGATTCTACGGTGCAGCGAATGCCATATTCTTTGCGTTTCTTATTAACAATTTTGGCAATGGCACCGCCGGTGGGATAGTAGACGCCTGTAATCCCTCCGGTACCTATGGTTATGAAAGTGGTTTTAGCCTGTACAGTTGTCGGCGCAGCCCCCATGAAAAGGGCAAAGCCGAACAAAAGAGCAACTCCTATAACAAAAGCTTTTTTCATTTGAACCTCCTTTAATAAATAGACTGTGACGATTTACCTATTCCAATATTCCAGTTTATACTCCTACCCTTTTTTCAACCTCCTTTCTTTCCAATTGGCCTGATATAAACTATAAATGAATAAGATTCAACTAATAACTGATTTTCATAACAAGTCAAGTCTTTAAAAGCAATTTTTTATAACATTTTGGGTTTTAAAAACTTTGAAATGTTGCACAATCTAAAATAATCGCTTAAATAAAGATATATCAACTACTCAGGCATATTGCCACAAAGGCACGCCGACTTCGCCAAAGCAGCTGCGACGGCTGAACAAGACACCAAAATTATAGAATTATTTTCTTTGTGCCTTTGCCTGCCCTGTGAAATCAACCAACTATTTCGCTGGGGTGTCTTAGTGGCTGAACAATAACAATCTTCAGAAATCGAAAATGGAAAATGCAAGAAAAAATCCCCTGGTCAGCGTCATCATTCCAACTTACAACCGGGGATGGATAATAAAAGAGGCCCTTGATTCCGTCCTGGCCCAGGACTATGTTAATTTTGAACTGATCGTTGTGGATGACGGTTCAACAGACAACACTCATGATATCCTCAATTCATATCAGAAAAATTTCCTGGTTCTCCGGCAGAGCAATCAGGGGGTTAGTGCCGCAAGGAACCGTGGCCTTGCGGCAGCATCAGGACGCTTTATCGCATTTCTTGACTCGGATGATTTCTGGCTGCCGCAAAAACTGTCACGGCAGGTTGACTTTTTCCATTCAAATCCAGACGCTCTGATCTGCCAGACGGAGGAAATATGGATCAGAAACAATGTCAGGGTCAATCCCAAAAAACGGCATAAAAAGCCCTCGGGAATGATTTTTGAACCATCCCTGTCCCTGTGTCTGGTCAGCCCATCCGCGGTGATGATTAAGAGGAGTCTTTTTGAAGAAGTAGGTCTCTTTGATGAAACACTTCCGGCCTGCGAAGACTATGATCTCTGGCTCAGGATAAGCTGCCGGCACCCGGTACACCTTATCGATACACCGCTGATCATTAAACGGGGCGGACATGATGACCAGCTTTCCGCGTATCCTGGGCTCGATAAATTCCGGATAAAGGCCATAAAAAATGTAATTGAAAGCGGCCTGCTTTCAACGGCGCAATATCAGGCGGCAATAAAAACCCTCAAAGAAAAATGCGCCATTTATGCATCCGGATGCCGCAAACGGGGACGGATAGATGAAGCGAAGTATTATGAAAAACTGGTAATAGGTAATGGGTGATAGGTAATGTTAAATTACCCTTTCTATTTCCCTTAACCTCTTTTCTAGCCGTTTTTTGGAAACCCGAACAGGTGTTTTAAGCTCCTGGGCGAAAACAGAAACCTTGTATTCTTCGATCAACCAGAAATACTCCTCAACGGCCGCTCTCTTTTCTTCAGATGCATCAGGTGAGAGTCCCTTCAGCAGTTCATTGAGACTGTCTGTAAAGAACCGGATTTCTTCGGCCTTTGTCCGGTCCTTCTCAAAATTGACCAAAGCTCTCTGGGCACGGATTGCTAAAGCCTTTATATATCTTACAAGGTGGACAATCCTGTCGATATCATAAATATCCATAAATGTTTCCGGCACCAGCCTGGCAAGTTCTTCCCTAAATCCCTTAAGAAACTCTATAGCAACAGCGTTTGCTTTGTTTTCGGTTTCCAGACGAAAAAAAATTGATCTTGTTTCATGATAAGCTTCAAGGACTTCCATGCTTTTATTCATCAGTTCCCGGCCGTTTGAGAGTATTACCGGCGCTATGGATTCGGCATGGGAATAGAAAGCATCTTTGTACCTTATGTTTTTGCAAAACAGATCTTTGATGATGCTTTTATATAGCCTTTCTTCAAAGCGCGCAGCCCCCCCAAAATAATCGGCCATTTTTCCCAATTTTTTCGGAATGGTCAGGGCCTTTTTTAAAAATTTCAAGTCTTTTGAAAAATAGATGACAAACAGCATGGCAACACCATCTTGATGGGACTGTATGGCTTGGTCCAGGTGGCGAAAAAGGCGCAAGTTTACGCTCTTGTTATCCTGGTCTCCTATTTCCAGCCCGGGATATACAAGCCATTTTGTCGATTTTTTTCCCTTTATACTAATGACTTCGGGCAGATTCGGAAAGTCCCAGCTTGTTATGCCGGTCTTTTCCCATTTTTTTCTGGCAGATTCAATTTCATCCGATTCATCCTCATCGGCCTTCCCTGAAATATTCCGGCGCAAAATGGCCGGGTCCCTGCTGGAATGAAGTTCTTCGCCTTTTGGATCTGTGATCGATATGCGCATCTTAAGGTGGTCCGGCAGAAGATCATTAGGCCAGTCTGATGCAGATATATCGACACCAAAGCGGCTGAAGATGAAATTAACAAGAGCAGTGACCAAAGAGTCTTTGGCTTTTGGCATTTCATTAATGATCACATCAACCGTATTTGCCACAGGTACAAGTTGTCTTCGGTAAGCTTTGGGAAGACCTTTGATCAGGGCGGTTATTTTTTCCCTGTAAAGTCCGGGCACAAGCCAATCCATCGATTCTGAAGGAACCATGGGAGCAAAAGACGACGGTATTTTAACGGTTACGCCGTCGTCATTTTTTCCTGGGTCAAAACTGTAAGCACAATCAAAGCTCTGGTGCCCGAGATCAATCTTGTCAGGGAAAAGAGACAGCTCTTCGTGGTCCGGACTGTAGCGGCATATGTCTTCGGGTTTCATTCGCAGGAAACTGTCGCTCCCCTTTTGTTTTAAACGACTGGTAAGGGTTCTGATATCATAACATCCTTTCAGCCTTTTCCTGTAAAACTCAAACAATTCGGCCTCACTGACCAGAAGATCCCTTCTTCTTACCCTGTCTTCCATGTCTCTGACTTCATCAATGAGGCTTTGGTTATGAAGCATAAAGTCAAACTCCTTTTTTACATCACCTTCAACCAACGCGCTTTGGATAAAAATTTCCGACGCTTTGTCAGGATTGATTCTGCCATAAGAAACAGGTCTTTGGGGGACAATGATGAGACCAAAAAGGCTGACCTGTTCCGATGCCACCACCTCGCCCCTGTTTCTTTCCCAGTGCGAATGCAAATATGTATATTTGCACAGGTCTCTGCCCAGGGGTTCCAGCCAGTTGCTGTCGATGTTTGCGCATGTCCTGGCAAAAAGTCTCGATGTCTCAACCATTTCAGCCGCCACTATCCATATTTTTGTATTGTTGAACAGGGTTGATGCCGGAAAGATCATCACTTCCTTTCCTTTGGCTGCCTGAAAAATGTTCTTTTCCTTTTTCATGGCGATGTTCGAGAGAAAACCGCTCAAAATCGATTTGTGGATTGCAGCGTAAAGGGGACTCTCTTCGGTGACCGGCGTTTGAGGCAAAGTGCTCTGGACGATCCTGGCATCAACAACATGGTTTTGTTGATCGTTTAGAGCGTATTCTTTGAGGATTTCAGAAATCTGGGCATGGATATCACGCCATTCCCTCATCCTTTTAAAAGAGAGATAGTGTGCTTTGCAGAATTTTTTCGCCTGTTTTAAGTTCCGGCTTGTGGTTTTTTCCTTTTGCCAGGTCTGGTGATATTTTTCCCAGATATTGAGAAGGGTGATAAAATCGGATGAAGGATCATGGAACGCTTTGTGAATCTGATCTGCTTCCCTGGTTTTTTCTGCGGGCCGCTCCCTGGGATCCTGGATGCTCAGTACCGACGCTATAACAGCAACCTCTTTCAGGCATCCCTCGGTCTGCGCTTCGATGAGCATCCGTGATAATCTGGGATCGATCGGCATCTTCGCCATAAGCTTTCCTTTTTCCGTAAGGGCAAAACGGCTTTCCTTTTTTGACTTCTTTTTGACAGTTTTTTCAGCAATGGCCCCGATCTCATAAAGAAGGTCAAAGCCGTCCCGTATGCTTTTTAAAGCAGGCCTGTCGATAAAGGGAAAACTCGATATATCGCCAAGTTTCAGAGAGATCATCCTCAGTATGACTTCGGCGAGGTTGGCTCTTAAAATCTCGGGCAAGGTAAAAAGTGGGCGTGCGTCAAAATCCTCTTCGGGAAAAAGTCGGATGCATACACCGCTTTCTACCCGACCGCACCTCCCTTTGCGCTGGTCGGCACTGCTTTTTGATATGGTTGTGACCGGAAGAGAAGTGGTTCTTGACCTCGGGGTGTATTGGGATATGCGCGCAAGCCCGGTGTCGATGACATATTTAATCCCCGGTATGGTTAAGGAAGTTTCGGCAATGTTGGTTGCGATAATTATCTTTCGGCCGGGAACACGTGAAAAAACCCTCGACTGCTCGGAAGCTGCAAGCCTGGCAAACAAAGGAAGAATCACTAAGTCCTTGTAATTCCTTCCTTCGATGAGTTCGTAGGTTTCACGGATATCCTGCTCGGTCGGCATGAAGACCAGAATATCGCCGAAGATGCTTTCCTGCTGAAGTTTGTCAACTGCACGGACAGCCATCTCAACATGGGTCTGTTCGCCGCCTTCTTCGAGTTTCGGGTCAACCGGAAAATAACGTACTTCAACAGGATACATGCGGCCGGAAACCTCTATCACAGGGGCATTGCCAAAGGCCTTTGAAAATTTTTCCGTGTCAATTGTAGCAGAGGTGATAACTATTTTAAGGTTTTTTCTTTGCCTTAATAGTGTCTTTAATAGCCCAAGTATAAAATCTATATTCAGACTTCTTTCATGGGCTTCATCAACGATGATTGTATCATATTCATTCAGATACGGGTCGTTCTGGGTTTCAGCCAGCAGGATACCGTCCGTCATGATCTTGATATATGCATCCCGGCTGGTCTTATCCTGGAACCGTATTTTGTAGCCCACGGACCTCCCCAGCTCCTCTCCGAGTTCTTCGGCAATACGTCGGGAGACCGTCGTTGCAGCGATTCTTCTCGGCTGGGTACACCCGATTTTGCCGTCGATTCCGCGCCCGGCGGCAAGACAGAATTTCGGTATCTGCGTGGTTTTTCCGGAGCCGGTCTCACCGGATATGATAACCACCTGATTTTTTAAGATGGAATCTATGATTTCGTCCTTTTTGGCTGTGATGGGCAGGGTTTCGTTATACGTCGGTTCCGGCCGGTTTTTCTTTCGCCATGACTTCTTTTTGATGGAAGTTTGAAGCCTTTTTTCGAGGCGAATAAGCTTTTTGTTTATTTTTTCATCAGTTGTTGTTTTGGCCACGGATTGTTTAACGCGCATAAATTCACGGCTGACGGCATGTCTATCCGCACACATGGCCCTTGGCAAAAGTGACTCTATTTTCTTGACCGTGTTTATCATTGTAAGTAGTTCAGGGGTCGGGGAGTTTTATCGAAAAGTTATCCTCAATTAAGCGTAATGGGTGATCAGATGTAAAAGCGTGTGCTGTTTGACACGGTTTAAAACCGGATTATCTGAATGCGACAATGTTTTCAAAGGGCTAAAATGTTACTTTTTGAGAAGTTACCCGTTTAGCCCTTTTAAAAAGGCCATTACATTATGCCCCAATACCTGATGGTTATATCCGCCTTCCAGGATACCGAAGCACCCACCGCCACACCTTAGGGCGGCTGCCCGAACATTTCGACCGATTTCCCGGTAGTCTTCTGTTTTCAGCACCCCGCCCCAATCCTTCTCATGGTTGTCAAAACCGGCAGAGATGCCGATGATATCTGTATGGCAATTCTCCATTTCTCTGGATATCTCATCCATATAATCATCACGATGATCAGACTCGACATTGTGGATGGTAACATAATCCCTGTTTCTCAGTATATTGACGTTGCCGTCGCCGTAATGGAGGTCAAAATCCAGAACGTAAGCCGTTTTGATCTTTCCTCTCTTTTTCAAAACCTCTAGAGCTATGGCCATATTGTTGAAATAGCAGAAACCCCAGGATGAATCCGCAGATGCATGGTGGCCTGGAGGACGTATGAGCCCGAAACTGGGCGCTGTTAGACCAAACATGGCAGCCTGGATTGCACCCCCCGCAGCCAAAGCTGCAATGGGATAAAGGCCACTGCGCCGAACATTGTCTACATGGGCCCTGGTATGTACGGCGGCAATATCAGCCTCAGATGCCGGCTTGGCGCTGGCGAACTCCACATCAGGCCGTATTACTTCCACAATTGCCTCCATTCGACCCACGGCCGAAGCCGGGTCAGACGTATAAACCTGATAGAAATCTTCGTGAAAAACAACTTTCATAATACCCCCCATTTAAAAAGAGACAGTTTTTTTGCACTAACCCGCATGAAAAATTCGAGTTAGGGTTCAGTTTGCCCGACGGATTTGATTGCCGGACGGTGGTTGACCAGAAACATACCAAGGCTGACCAGTGTCAGGGCCGCAACCAGGACGGGGCTGATAAATTCGTTCATTATGAGGATTCCGCTCAGGAATACACCCAGGATCGGGGTGAAAAAGGAGAATGCGTGCAGAAGGCTGACAGGGTAGCGGCGGATGAGTTCGAACCAGGCTAGATAGCTTAGAAATGCAACAATAATACACTGGTAAAAAACCGAGAAGGCAGTAACCAGAGAAAAGCCGGATACTATTGGGTCTTCAAGGGCAAAACTCATGACAAACAGCAGTGGGGCCGAAAATAATAGCTGGTAATAAAGGGTTTGCAGGGGTGAAGTCCGGTGGGCCAGGTGTTTTTTTATGTAGACGGTTGTGGAAGCCCACAGCGAGCCGGCGGCGATGACCATAAGGTCGCCCGGCAGTGTCGTGAAAGAGAACGATCCCAGGTCTCCGCCAAACAATGCCACCACTCCGCTGAAGGCCAGTATAAGTCCTGCGACCTTCCAAATGTTTAATCGGTCTCCTTCCAGAAAAAAATGAGCCTCCAGGGCTGCAAAGAACGGGGCGGTGTACAGTAATACGTAGACGCGGGAGGTCAGGGTGTATCCGAGGCCTACATAGATAAGACCGAACTCGGCGCCGAAAAACAGCCCGATTACAATTCCGTGGATAACAACGATTTTTGAAGGAAAAATGGTGATTCCCTTGGCTTTCATCCAGATAAAAAGGCAGAAGCCGGCCACCAGCGACCGTAGACCGGCCATGAAGAGGGGGGCCAACTCCCGGCTTCCGATCTTGATAATGGCCATGTTGACACCCCAGATCAGGGCAAGAACCAGTAGGACGGCTATCGGTTTCCAGCGGAGTTGGGCGTTATATATCATTATATTGTAGGTTTTTTATCGTCAGGGAAATAAAGTTGTAAAGCATTAGACAAGTTCCTTCCTCCCTTCAAACTGAAAGAAGGCCGTTTACCTCAGATCCGAACCTGGTTCATATCTTAATTTAAATAAAACTTCAATTGTGTACAAGACAATTTAAATTAAAAGTTGGCAACCGATTTGCTTCTTGATGGTTATGTATTTGTACGATATGTGTAAAAATATTGGCTCAATTAGGGTATTGATGTCTTTAAGATGAAAGGAAACGAAAATATGATTACCAAATCACCGGTTTTTGAGAAAACTTACAAGAAATACCTGGAACAGGTTGCCGGAATAGAGTTTAAATCTTTGGAAGAAAAGCTCGGGGTAAAGGTCGAGAAAGATGATGTTATGATCCCTTTTTTCGGCAAATCATACATGGTTTCCGCAAGAGGCATTATTGACCCATCTGGTAAACTGCCGCCTTTAGAAGTAAGCGTTGTTCTATGTAAATACCTTATTCTCTGCCCGGATGTTAAACCAATAGAGGATGACTGGGTATCGTATAGGGACTTTAAGGACTCGGGCCCATTAACAAGTTATTTTGCAAATAGCGTGGAACAACCGATTGCAAATTATTTTTCAAGCAGATTAGGTGAGCTTGAAAAATCGTGTGAGACCCTTGGAGGATTTCCTCCTGGTATTGAGCTTTCATATGAACTCTCAATGCAGTTCAATCCTCTGCCGAGGGTTCCGGTACTTTTGCTCTATAATGATGCGGATGACGAATTTCCTGCTCATTGCTCTTTACTTTTTGAAAGGCGTGCAGAAAAGTATCTGGATGCGGAATGCCTGGCGATCTTGGGAATGTTACTTTCCGTCTATCTGAGAAAGAGAGCAAAGAAAGATTTAATTGTTAAATATGCCTGATTACCCTGCTTTTTGGTGGCGGCTTTCCCTGGGAAGGGGAGAAGGGCTTTGCAAATATTTGCTGCCCCGATTCCAGGAGAATAACGATTGAACTCAGAAAAATTATTTAGGCGTTAACCTTATCTCTAAGTTTTCCGGAACATTTGAACGTTACGACCTTCCTTGGTGCCAGCATCATGTCGTCCCCGGTTGCAGGATTTCGTCCTTTGCGTTCCCTCTTCTGTTTAACACAGAACTTACCGAATCCGCTGACCAGAACATCTTCGCCGTTTTCCAGTGATTTTTTGATGATTTCCAGAAGGTTTTCAATCAGTTGGGAACTTCTTTTTCTGGATAAACCAAGATGATTCTGGACAGTGCCGACAATTTGAGCTTTTGTAAGAGCCATGATCAAAATACTCCTCTAATAAAAAAAACAGTTTTTTGGTTAGTATTAACAGCCTGCGTCTGGAAGCTTCTGGAAGACAGTATAGGGTTTCCAGTTCCATGAATCCTCACCCCTATAACTGTTTTACATGTAATTGCTTCTTTTATCTGATTTTTATTTTTTTGCAATAAAAAAAATGTTTTTTTGTCGATAAAATTTAGGAAGGGTGATATAAAGTCATTTTTTTACCTAAATCCTGCAAGCGTCGAGTTTGCCGGAGATACAAGGCAGTCCCGCCACGGCGGGATAGTCATCTACCGTCCCGCTTCAGCGGGACTAACGCAGTAGCTCTGGTGAAATCGGCGCTCCCGAAGGGTAAACAATCTTGAAAATATCTTGAAAAAGTACCGTGTTAATTTTGATGCATAAACTATCTGGCGCAAATCCGCTCAACACACTGTATATTTTCATAATTTAAACTCCTTCAAGATTGTTTATGCAGGTTTTAGGTTTTATTAATCTCTCAGCATACTCTGCTTTGATTTCGGCTTATCCGGGTTATGGTAATCAAAAAAAGGTGACGTTTTGACAAATAGATTAATTTTAAAACAGATCCCTGTGGGGCCGTTTCAGGTGATGACCTATCTGGTGGCGTGCCCCCAAACCCGGGAAGCGGTTATCATTGATCCGGCCGGGGAGGAAGATAATCTTCTGGCTTTGATTGAAAAGCAAGGCGTCAAAGTCAAATATATTCTTAACACCCACGGTCATGCCGATCACGTTTTTGGAAACCAAAAACTGAAAGACTCACTCAAAGTCCCTGTCTGCATGCATGAAGACGATGACCGGTTTTTTGCCGACGAGGCGGTTCGTGAGAAATCCTTAGAAGAGCTGGGACTGCCGCCGTCCGATCCTGCGGACATAAGGCTGAAAGACGGGGATGTACTAAAAGCGGGTACACTCAGGGTCGAGGTGATCCACACACCAGGACATACGCCGGGGTCTGTCTGTTATCTTATTGACGGAAACCTCTTCAGCGGCGACACTCTTTTTGTCGGTGCTGTGGGAAGGACCGATTTGATCGGCGGTTCCCTGGATACGCTTCTCGAATCTCTGGAGAAAAGGCTGATTGTGCTTCCGAAAGAGACCATGGTCTGGCCTGGACATGACTACGGAGATAGTCCCACGTCTACCATCGGCCGGGAGATGGAAGAAAACCCGTATATAACCGATTTTATTCTTTCCTAGATTTGATGTAATAGTTCAGCCACAAAGACACAAAGACACTAAAATTATAATATGATTCTTTTAATGCCATTTTTAATAAGAGGCACGTTAAAATTGACAAGAAACCCAAATAGATTCTTCTCTTTTTGATAAAAATTAATAATTGATGGTTTCGTAAAAAGTCAAAATCTTCAAAATACGGGCTTGTAACCTGCTGAAATTATTAGAGGCGAAATTGAAAAAAAGGCATTTTTCGGACTTTTTACGAGACCATCATAATTCATACCTCTTCTTTGTGACTTAGTGACTTAGTGGCTGAACTGTTACGATTTGATAACACTCATGACAACGTTTGCTGAATTAAAAAAAGAGGGTGCGCAATTATTTGGTGAGGTTGGAGCATGGGCTTTTGATGAATGGAAAAGGTTGAATGAAACTTATTTTAATGGAAAAAATATAGCCGGTGCGATTGTATGGGGATCAACGCCAAAGGGTGAGAGTTTGGGATATTATTCTGTAACTGAAAATCTCATCTATTTACATAAACATTTAATGCGGCCGGTTTATCCTACAAGTGGTATCAAGTGGGGGATGCGCCATTTAAATAAAAAGTTTGCAAGTGATGTTCTTTTACATGAGATAATCCATCAGACGATTCACCAGACAGGTGGATGGGTGGGTGAAACAAGTCATAACAACGAGCGGTTTGTGGAGGAGGTCGATAGAATTGCCAAACTGCTTGGCATGGATGTCAGGGCTAAGGTTATAAAACAAGAAATGATTCAAGGCAAAGTAACATGGCACGCTGAGCCCGGATGCCTGACCCTTAATGAACTATCCGAATTTCCATATTCATCCAGACCCTATAACTATTATTACGAGTAATTTTGAAGATCCTGTAAGAATCCATGTTTTAATGGATTTCACTATCCAAATCATCGGGGAAATTTATTATATCTTTCCATTCTTTTTTTTTCTTGTCAGTGGCACATATTAATCAGCCATTTCCGGAGATGCTGCCTTCAGGATGGATACATCTACCAGGGCCAAACCTTTTTAAGATATTCCAAACTGGGCCATAGATCCTCCTCCTTATGAGGTTCAAGTGTAATGATGGGGAATTCATTATTAGAATTTTTCAACAGTTTGAAGAGTTTTGGAAAGTTTATGTTTCCACTACCCAAAGCCATATGATCATCTCTTTCCCCACAATTATCATGAAGATGGAGCTGTCTTAGATATGGTCCAAGAGATTCTATCCATTTTACAAGGGAAGAACGGCTAAATACGGTCTGGTGGGCGATATCCAGACAAAATCCTACATTCTGATTTTCAAGACTTTCAAATAATATCAGAATATCATCAGGATCATGCTCATACACGTTCTCTAATATTAATTGGCTCCCTTCGCCCCTTATGCCTGCCCCAAGCCATGACCAAATCTTCAGACTATTTTCTATCCAAAAGTCCCTCATAGGCCAGTATCTCTTCCAGTCGTAACCTGTATGACAAACAACAGTTATCGGCTTGAAAATAGGAACCAGTTTAAGCACTTGTTCGAAACGATGCCTGGTTAGCGCTCTTATTGCAGGATCTGGAGATCCAGGGGACAGGTCCATAAAAGGTGCATGAAGGGTAATGCGCAGACCTCTTTCATGGAGTTGCTCAGCAATATAATTAAAATCAGTGAAAGAATAGTTTTCTAATGCGTCGGAACTGAGACCAATTTCCGGGTTGATTCTCTGTTTGATGAAACGGTCGAGATATGACTCATAGAGCATTATAAAGGGAATATGTATCTGAATTTTATCGATAAGCTGCTGCATAATCAATCTGCATCATTATTAATATGGAACTTCGGGGACATCCTGTGGTCCTTATATCAAAAAAAAGTTTAATGAAAAAGGGGATATGCAAAAAAGCATAACCCCTTGATATTTCTGGTACCCCCGGCAGGAATCGAACCTGCGGCACATGGATTAGGAATCCATTGCTCTATCCACTGAGCTACGGGGGCGTTATTCCACATTCAGTTGCTGGCCCGGATATATTTTGCATCTGGGAGTCAATTGATTGATGCGCAGAAAGCGTTCCAGGGACATGTTATGAAGAAGTGCAATCTGGTAAGGACTGTCACCTCGCTTCACCTGATAGGTTTTTGAACCATTAATTACCGAAGCCTCCTTTTTGCCTCCGGATATTTTTAAAACCTGCCCGATATAAAGAGCCGTTGACTGAAGGTTATTTAATTCCTGGATTTTTTGGGTGGTGGTGCCGTAGCGATTGGCAATAATCCAGAGCGAATCACCGCTTTTTACAACATGTGTTGATGCCTGCCTATAATTTTTTTTTCGGGTTGTATTTGCCCTTGCTACAAATTTTCCTCTGAGAGGTATCTTAAGTCTCTTACCTGCAACGATAAAGTTAGACCTTCGAATGTTATTCGCCCTGGCAATGCTTCTAACACTGGTACGATATCGTTTGGCGATTGTGGAAAGAGTCTCACCGAATCTTACCCTGTGGTATACATAGGCCCGCCGGGGCGGAGATGTAACCGGTATTTCCGGAAGCTTTGCAAGGAGCAAGTCTCCACTGTTCGGGGGAATTCTGAGGGGATATCTGTCAGGCGGTAATATTTTGTAACGCAGTTCGGGATTAAGTTCCTTCAGTAATTGTCTTGATACGCCAATATTTTTGGCAACATCTTTGAGATGGACCTGTTTTGATACCGTTATGATCTCATATTCCAAAGGCGGATCCACAGGTATTGAAGCGAGTCCGTATTTTTCCGGGTTATTGACGATGTGAAGCGTGGCCATAAATTTGGGGACATATCTTGCGGTTTCCCGTGGGAGCCGTTCGTAAAGATCCCAGAAGTTGTCAAGGTAGTTTATTTTCTGGCTCCGTATTACTCTGAGAACCTTCCCTTCCCCACAATTGTAGGCGGCAAGAGCGGTTATCCAGTCGCCAAAAATTTTATGCAGTTCTTTTAAATACTCAATGGCGGCTTTGGTTGATTTAACAGGATCGATCCGTTCGTCAATGTATTTGTCCCGTTTGAGGCCGAATTTGTATCCGGTTGAGGGAATGAATTGCCAAAGCCCAAGGGCCCTGGCTTTTGAAAACGCATTTACCTTGAATCCGCTTTCAATCAGCGGGAGCCAGGACAATTCAACCGGAAGACCGGCTGCTTTTAGGGCCGGAACGATCAATTGGCGATACTTGCCGGAACGTTTGTATGATTCGATGAAAAATTTTTTTTCATTGTATTTGGTATATTGGTCGATTTCGGCCTGAATATGTTTATTCATCACCATGGGAATGGCGTTGTGATTTCCGTTTACAACAATATTGCGGGATGCGTAAATCTCAAGAATACGTTTTGAGATCGTAAAACGCAAGTCTTCCTTTTGCTGTATGAGCTTGGGGATGTCGTTGGTATCGATCTTCAAGATTAATGAGTAAGCCTGATCAAGTGCTTCAAGGGCGTTTTCAAGCTCACCTTTTTGCCAGAAGTCCTGGGACACCTGACAAAAATCAAGGGCTTCATCAAGGACTGGTTGTATGTTTTTTATAAAGGAAGAATTGTCAGGTATAATATTTTCATTCTTTGAATGATCTTGGGCAGAAGATTCAATGTTATCTTCTGCAACGATAGGATCAACCTGTGATGATTCTTGGTCTTTATGGTTGACTTTTTCGGTCGATTCCGCAAAATCAGGGGCGCTTGTTGAGGCCAACACATTATCCCTATCCTGCGAAACGGGAATTTTTAAAAGGGCTTGTACGCATCCGCACAAAAGAAACAACATTATTATTGGCAGCAAAAGAATGCGCGACTTTAACAAATCAGATTCCTCAATTAACCCGTTTTTATGACACCTAAAACCTATAAAACCTTAGATTGACGAACTCGTAAAAAAAAGTATTTTGCAAACGCCATTGGGTACCGCATTGGCGGGAGAAAAAGATTCATAAAACCCCAAAATGCTCTCATACAAGTTAGCAAGATAGACTTTTTACGAAACCGTCAAGAATAAGGTTTTGTTAAATAATTTAATGACCGCCTACACAATCATAATCATCCTTGCCATGTCAAGGGTTTATCTCTAGAAAAATCGGTTGATTTTCCTGATAAAAAAGTATAGGGGATCAAATCTCTTATACCGCTGGCGATTGTCCGAGTATAGAATTAAAAGTTTCTATAACAGCATATCGTATCTGTCAATAGAAAAATGTCCATATATTGTGACAGAAATTAATTTCGGAATTAGGACTTAACCATTTAAGCTATTAATGTCGAAATCCGTCCGCCCATAGGCGTGATAAATTTTTAAAATCTAAATGAACTAAACGAAAAACTGTAACTTCTCAATAAATTCTGGAGCCCACTGGTGATAAAATGTAAAAGATCTGGCTGTTTGAGTCCCGCTTTTAGCGGGATTAGTGAGCCTTAAGAAAAAACAGAGCATAAGACAATTCATCTTTCAAATGAATCCCGCTTCAAGCGGGATGAGAAATCCGGGCTAATGTGAACCACTAATAGACAGACCGAATGATATTGCTTGATAAAAGCAGTAAATATTAAAAAAAGGCGGCATTTTGGAATTATATTAAGATTATTCTTTATATTGTGATGTAGTTATTAATATCTGCCGATTATGAGGGTTGAAATAATAAAGATAAGTTGTTATTAAAGGTGGTTTTAATAAAAGAAATCGTTTTTTAAACAAAATTAAGGTTGCATTAACAATCGAAAGTTTGTAGATTTGTGGCCAGAGTAGCTCAGTTGGTAGAGCGCCTCACTTGTAATGAGGATGTCGCGGGTTCAACTCCTGTCTCTGGCTCCAAATGACAAAATATCTTTCAGGTGGGGTTCCCGAGTGGTCAAAGGGAACAGACTGTAAATCTGTCGGCGAAGCCTTCGGAGGTTCAAATCCTCCCCCCACCACCAGCCTCAAAGTAAGTCGTATGTAGGAGATTTCGGTTTGTATATCGGGATCGACAATTACTACATGGCTTCCTGCATGACTCTTACTGCGCTTTTTGAGGAAACTGTATTAATTTAGCTTTTTTAAAAACGTGTTCCACAAGCATTCAGGTGATCCGGTTTTAAAGTGGGTCACTGTTTGAGTGTATTAGAGAGCGTTAAGAAAGAACAGCAAAATAGCAAATTTTACATGTGAGTTAAATAATGTGCGCA
>JAUVVL010000143.1 GCA_030604635.1 Desulfobacteraceae bacterium | reverse complement strand
TATTAAAGGATTGGCTACTGTTTTTTCTTTAGGCTCACTTACATGCGAGTTCCAGATTTTTTATATTTTATTATCAGTGGGTGGGGCTTTTATCATCTTGTTTACCATCACTTATTGAGAAGTTACGGAAATTCATCATGAGTAATACGGACTGCCTTAATAATAATGTTGACATTGAAATCACCTACTGAGTCGAATGAGGCTTCTTGCGTTTCGCTGCCAGTTTGGCGGCTTTGATCGAAAAAAAGTTTGGGCTTGTTGTTAAACTTATTGAAGGAGCCAATGGCATTTATGAGGTGACCGTAAATAACGAAATCGTTTATACCAATCAAGGGCGGTGCAGTCAGCTTCCGACAGACGGTGAGATTTTAGGAAAAATCCGTCAATACAAGGAACTTCTGCCAGGTGAAGAGCTTAAAACGACTGAGGTTTTTCCCATATTTAACCCGAAACGCTGACATGTATAAACCACATTAACGTGGGTAAGTGAATTAGTAACTCAAAGCAGGTTGATGGTTATCAGAGTTTTCTGATTGTCTTTATGGAAATATGGTAAGCCGTTCCGCCGGTAGAAATTTGCCTTTAGGCTTTCAGGAACAAACCGCGGAGGGTGACGGTATGCAAAACCCGAAACAGATGATCGAAACAATGTTCTCCCAGGCCGGAGTAACCCTCAACGGACCCAATCCCTGGGATATGCATGTTAACGATGACAGGCTGTATGCACGGGTTCTACAGGAGAAAAATTTGGGCCTCGGTGAAGCCTACATGGAGGGCTGGTGGGATTGCCGGCAACTGGACGAATTTATCTGCCGCCTCTTGAAGAGCAGACTCGATGTAAAAATCAAAGGCAGCTTTAAATATTTTATGCACTTGCTTCCCAGTATTCTTTTTAATCTTCAATCAAAAAGACGCTCGCATTGTATTGCTGAACGTCATTATGACCTTGACAACGAACTGTTCATGTCTTTTCTCGACTCCTATAACCAGTACAGTTGCGGCTACTTTAACGATACGGACGATCTGCATCAGGCTCAGCAAAAAAAGCTGGAGCTGATCTGCAAAAAAACCGCTATTGGTTCAAACGACCATGTACTGGATATCGGCTGCGGCTGGGGTGGGTTTGCCAAATACGCGGCCGAACACTACGGCTGCCGCGTAACCGCCGTGAATATTTCGCAGGAGCAACTCCGGTATGCTCCAGACTTCTGTAAAAACCTGCCGGTACATTTTCTGGATTGTGATTATCGCAAAATCCGCGGCACCTTCGATGAAATCGTTTCCGTGGGCATGTTTGAACACGTGGGCCCTAAAAATTACAGAACCTTTATGCAAACGGTCCATCGCTGCCTCAAGGATGACGGCGTTTTTCTGCTGCAAACCATCGGCGGCAACGAATCTGAAACAGGCTGCGACCCGTGGTTCACCAAATACATCTTCCCCAACAGCGTGCTGCCCAGCATGGCCCAGATCACCAGATCGATCGAAGGTTTGTTCGTTGTGGAAGACTGGCACAACCTGGGGCCCCACTATGACAAAACCCTTATGGCATGGAATCAAAATTTCCAGAAAGCCTGGCCCAGACTGAAAGACAGATACGACAAAACGTTCAAACGAATGTGGGAGTACTACCTGCTGTCCTGCGCGGGCGCCTTTCGTGCCCGATATATTCAGCTTTGGCAAATCGTTTTAACAAAATACGGCACCGCACAGCCTGAATGTAGATATTAAATCTAATGCATATTGTTCAGAGGAATTTATGGCGCATCTTACCGCCAAGTCAGCATACGTCCGGCTATCGGATCGGTTAAACCGCTTTCCCCAAGGTGCGCCGCCATCAGAATTGCTTTATAAAATCTTGAGACTGCTCTTCAGTGAAAAAGAAGAGGTATCTAAACCTGTTAATCCATCGTTTGGCCTTATACCCGGAAGCCTGCCGGGCCGGCAGGATTGAACGCCGAACGCCCGGGATTGAAAGCAAGCCAAAGGAGAGTGTATGGATAACGGCATAACTTCCCGGCAAAGCCCAAATTCCCAAGAGGCGGTTATTCTGGTGGCTGTCGATTTTTCAGACTGTTCGCGCCTGGCACTTCGCAAAGCCCAGCTTCTTCTAGACGAAGGGCCCGGGTGTATTATTGCCTTACACGTCATCGACTACAATTTTATTGCCGCTTGCCTGCGCCGGGATATCGCCGATGATGGCAACCTGAAAAGCAACTTTTTATGAATGCCAAGCACAGGCTGAAAACTTTCCTCCAAGAGGAAGTCAAGAAAGAATAAATGTCGAGCCGGTTATCTGCGAGGGAATACTCTACATGGAGATTAACCGGAAAGCTTTACAGTACAACGCCGAAATGATTGTCATGGGAAGCTGCGGCATGGCCTGCGACCCCAATGCCATTTTTTTCGGCGGTACCACCGAAAAAGTCTTAAGCTTCATCTCCCGGCCGGTGCCCTGTATACCCCCGAAAAAGATTTAATCTGTCCCGAAAGGGGAGATAGGCTGAAGTACCCGGCAGTACTTCACGGCGAAATGGGGAATACGCATGAGGCAGTTTAAGATGATGCTTGACAACGATAACGGCTACTATTATATCTCGCCACATGACGAAATATAATAGTAGAGGTATTTATGCTTAGTTTTTTATCAATTACCAAGTCCTTGGCCGATGAAAGCCGCCTGCGTATTCTGCTTGCTCTGAACGGCCGGGAATTGTGCGTATGCCAGATCACGGAACTTTTAGGCCTGGCGCCTTCTACGGTGTCCAAGCATATGGCAATACTCACCCAGGCGCGTCTGGTTGAAAACCGTAAAGACGGCCGCTGGCGGTATTACTGTTTGGCCGGTGATAAAGCCCCCCCTGAGGTGCACGATGCTATTTCCTGGATTTGCCGATCTCTTTCAACGACCGACGGAATCCGGCAGGACGCCGTTAAACTGGAGAAAATTTTAGCCCTCGATCCGGAAGATCTTTGCCGGATACAAAGCGGAACCTAATCATACATTCCGCGAAAAAAGGAGGATGGTTATGCTGCTTGAAAGTTACAAACTTGAAATTTTTAATCCAGAGTGCAGACCCGGTGCCATGTCGGTGCATTGTTTTGCCCACCTTGATCAGGACGTGAGCGATGCATTGCCTCTTCTGAATACCGTTCTCGGCGGGCATACCTATTCAAAAGACCCGCCGTCCGTAGGATTTAAGATCCATGGGAAGCTGATCACCATTCATTCCAGGAAAATCGCAGTTAATGCCCTCAAAGACGAGGAAGAGGCCACAAAAATCATCGAGTGGTTGAAACGGGAGATCAACACAGCCTGGGAAAATCGCGACAAGATCACACCCCTGGATGAGGCAGCCCCCCAACCCAAGGTTTTTGAGATTCTCAAACTGCTGCCCAAAACCAATTGTAAAGAGTGCGGGCAGCCCACCTGTATGGTCTTTGCTGCCCATGTGGCCGAGGGGGGCAAAGGACCTGAGGACTGCCCGCCGCTGGATGATGAAAATAGTAAAAAATTGTCGGAATATCTAAGCCGGTTTCGTTTTGAATAAGGAGGAAAAATGATGACAACCGAAGCAGATGTCAGCAAGAAATCAAAAGGTCTTAGTTTTTTTGAAAAGTATCTTTCAATATGGGTGGCGCTCTCGATTGTGGCTGGAATTGCTCTCGGCAAAGTTGCCCCGGGAGTTTCGAAATATCTCGATAGTCTTGCCATTTACATAGGGGAAGCGCCTGTAGTTTCAATCCCTATCGCCATCTGCCTTTTTTTTATGATGTACCCCATTATGGTTAAAATCGATTTCGGTGAAGTCCTCATGGCCGGTAAAAACATCAAACCGGTGGGATTGACCTTGTTCGTCAACTGGGCCATCAAGCCGTTCACCATGTACGCCATTTCGATCTTTTTCCTCGGCACCCTGTTTTATAACTTTATCGGTCCCGAAGCCGTGGACTATGTCAAGATGCCCTTAGGTTTGAATCTTTCGGTGGGGGCAACGCACGGCGTCGGGAAAGTTGTTTTAGTAAACGGATTAAAGGTTCTTGAAGTGCCTCTCTGGCGGAGCTATCTGGCTGGTTGCATACTTTTAGGGATTGCGCCCTGTACGGCCATGGTCCTTGTCTGGGGTTTTTTAGCCCGCGGAAATGATGGTCATACCCTTGTCATGGTGGCCATCAACTCCCTCACCATGCTATTTCTCTTTGGTCCTTTGGGAGGCTTTCTTCTGGGCGTGGGACGGCTTCCGGTTCCCTGGCAGGCCTTGGTACTTTCCATCGGCATTTACGTGGCACTACCGCTTGTGGCGGGCTACTCTTCCCGCAGGCTGATCATCAGGGCAAAGGGTGAGGCCTGGTTTAAGGAAAAGTTTCTCCACATTTTAACTCCCATTACCATTACGGCTCTGCTGATCACGCTGGTACTTTTATTCTCCTTTAAAGGGGAGGTCATTATCTCCAACCCCCTTACTATACTCTGGATTGCTATCCCGCTCTTTATCCAGACCAATCTGATCTTCTGGCTGGGTTACGGCCTATCCAGGCTGCTGAATCTTACTTACGAAGATGCGGCCCCATCGGCCATGATCGGCGCATCCAACCACTTTGAGGTGGCTATCGCGACGTCAACCATGCTTTTCGGGCTATCCTCCGGCGCAGCTCTTGCAACCGTGGTGGGCGTTCTGATCGAAGTGCCGGTGATGCTCATGCTGGTAAAAATTTGCCTGGGAACCGATCACTGGTTTTCCCGAAGTGTTAAACCATATGCCGCTACAAAAAAATAATAATTGGATTAAAGCACTTTGGCAAACGCCGGTGATTATCTTGATGGCGGGACTTGAATGAAAAACACAAACGATCATAGCGATAAGGAGAGCTTTATGAACCTGAAAAAAGTTCGCATTGAATTGGACACTGCCGAGATTCAACAGGTAATATCCATTGCCCTGGACGATGATAAGGAACAGGCGCTTGCCTTTATCAAAAAAAACTTGGTCAAGCAGGTGGAAAAGGCACTTCAGCCCCACTGAGTGCCGGTTTTCGAGGCCAGTTACGGCCCCGCTCAAACAGAACGCTGAAGATTGCAGTTCCTTTATTCAAAAAAAGGAATGACTTAATAAAAAAAGTCGAAATCGAAAGGAGGCTGTGACCATTTATTGAAGGAGAGTATATGTCTAATGGAAGATCTTCAAAGCTTTTGACAGTCAACGTAATATCCTTTATCCTCTTTATTATTTTATGCAGTACCGGCTTGCTAAATTGGCTTGTATTGCCTGGAGGGTATGAAGCCAGGGGCAGTTTTTTGGTTTCTTTAAGACATTTTTTTATTACGATTCATGAATGGACTGCACTGATATTCATGGTTATGATCACAACACATATTATCCTACACTGGCCCTATATAAAATCCAATTTGAAGAAATACGGTATCATGAAACAACATGCATTGTTCAAGAGGTGGGGATATTTGGTTGGTAATTCATGCTGAAAACCGTCATTATCACAATAATAATCTGTTTCATCGTTTTTGAACTGATTGAACATGTAATCTTCCCGCTATTCTGGTTCATTTTTAAGGGAAGGAAAAGATCTAATTATGGCGTGATGAGCATGATTGGGAAAGTTGTTGAAATTAAGCGATGGGATAAAACCGAAGGCCAAGTTTTGATCAACGGCGAGCTATGGAGGGCTGTTTGCGAGGTTCCATTACCAGTTGGTGGTAAAGCAGTGGTCCGGGGTGTTGAAGGGCTTATACTGAATTTAAAGCCTTACGAAAATTGATAAAGGAGATTATTTTGAATAAGAATCAGAAGTGGATCGCATTATTTGTGGCCCTTTTTCTACTGACAACTGGGGCTTTCTATGCCGTATGGGCTGACCACGAAGAACATAAATGGTATGAAAAGATTTTCGACTGGAATGATGATGATGACGATGACGATGATAATGATCATAATAGAGGAAAAAAAAGGAGGCGGTATCAAAAGAGGGACCGGAATGATTCCAAGCATTATGGGAAGCACTATTTAACCCCGGTAAATAACCCAACATATATCGAAGAGTGCGGGGATTGTCATTTCGCATACCAGCCGGAATTGTTGCCTTCAGGTTCATGGGAAAAAATCATAGCCGGACTTGACGACCATTTCGGAGAAGAGCTTGAGATAGATACAGAGTCAAAAAATGTTATATTAGGATATCTCATTACGAATTCTGCAGAAAAATCTTCAGCCAAAAGAGCTGTCAAGATCATGAGAAGCCTGGGCAATCGGACACCCGTTCGAATTACTGAAATTCCTTACATTTTGGAAAAACACAATGAAGTCGATCCGGATGTTTTTAAAAGGGAATCAATAGGCTCGTTGTCAAACTGCCTGGCATGCCATACAACAGCCGAAAAAGGAGTTTATGAAGATGATTATGTTCAGATTCCGCGGCAAATGGGTAGACAGAAATCAAATGGAAAAAACATCCCCTAAATAATGAATATGAAAGGCTGATTCATTTTTTTGTCGGTGCTTTTGCCAAATCATACAAATGTTTACATCATCATTTACCATTTACGGTTCATTCGTTGAAAAGCTATGCCTGAACCTATGACAGCGTCAGTCAGGGCTGGTAGATCGGTTACGCTGGTCGGAGCCCTTGTCAATGCCTTTTTAATTTTGCTCAAATTCTTTGCAGGGATATTCGGCAGTAGCCAAGCCCTAATAGCGGATGCGGTCCACTCTGTTTCCGACCTCTTTACCGACGTTGTGGTTCTGCTCGGTATCAGAATTGGTCGTAAGCCCCCGGATGAGGGACACCCTTTTGGTCATGCTCGCATTGAGACATTAGCATCTGCCATCGTGGGGCTGGCTCTTATTGCCACTGCATTGTACCTGGGTATAAGAGCTGCTTTAACTATCTATCATCATAATGAATACCACCCTACAGGTCTGGCACTGATCGCGGCAGGCGTTTCCATTGCTTTAAAAGAGGCCCTATTTTATTATACGGTACACACGGGGCGGCGCATCAAAAGCCAGCTAATTATGGCCAACGCATGGCATCATCGCTCAGATGCCCTTTCATCTGTGGCTGTCTTGCTGGGTGTTTCAGGGACCCGCATCAAACCTTCCTGGCATATTCTTGATTCCTTCGCTGCCCTTTTAGTATCCTTCTTCATCGTAAAAGTCGGTCTAGAGATTTTAAGAATCGCTTTGCTTGAATTTACCGACACCGCCCCTCAACCTGAAATCATTAGCAAGATCGAACAATGCGCCTTGACTGTGGATGGAGTGCTCGATACGCATGATCTCAGGGTTCGAACCTCCGGGGGTTTCTATCAAATGGAAATCCACATCGTCGTTGATGGTCAACTGACAGTCGCCGAGGGACACAGGATCGCAAAGGCTGTGGAGAGTTGTTTTGTTAAAGATGTGGAGAACCTCGATCGTATCATCGTGCATGTGGACCCAGCGATCGAAGAAAAAGAGCCAAGATGACTGGTAACATACAATTAACACCTCGGCATGGGCCTTTTCGTTTTTTAATTGGAGGATGTTCTAATTGGCTAACAAACTAACCAAATAAAAAATGGAGTGAAGAACAAGGGGGTCTCTTGAAAAACATTTTCAAAATTAATTAAATGTAAAAAAAGCGCGAAGGAAAGCTGCCGCGAAGCGGTTTAGTTCATCTGCAATATATTTGGAATTCTGAAGATGGATCTGAAGGAAGGGCGGGGTCGAGGAGGGGAGCATCCGGTCAAGCCCTCAATCACCTCAACACCAGCTCATAACCGGCCATGTTCAACTCACGTGTGATTTCATCAACGTGGGCCGGACCACGCGTTTCTAGCTCCAGATCAACCCGTGTAACGTAAATGGGCAAATCTTTCACGTTACGGTCATGAACGATATTGAGAACGTTTGCTTTAAGAGCTGATATCAAAGTTAGCAGCTTCGCCAGGGAACCGGGAGTATCGTCCAGACGCACCCTGAAACGCATTATCCGGCCATTTTTAAACAGCCCCTGGCTGATGATTCGGCCCAACAGGGAGCTGTCCACATTGCCGCCACTGATCAATAGAACGACTTTGCTTCCCCGGGGAACGGCAAAAGAACCGTTCAAAAGCGCTGCCAGGGAAACCGCTCCCGCGCCTTCAGCCAGGATCTTTTTCCGTTCCAGAAGCAACAGGATCGCCGCCGCGATCTGGTCTTCTTCCACCAAAACCACATCATCCACGGACTTTCGGATGATATCGAAATTCAGTTCCCCGACCTGTTTAACACTAATGCCGTCGGCTATCGACTGTTTAGAGTCGACTCTCGTTATTTTCCCCTTGCGGCACGATTCATAGGCCGAAGGACAGGCAGCAGATTGAACCCCGATGACCTTAACTGCCGGTCTGACTGATTTTACCAATGACGCTATGCCTGAAATAAAGCCCCCGCCGCCTATGGGCGCAAGAATCATGTCGGTCTCTTTCAGATCGTCTAAGATTTCCAGAGCAATAGTCCCCTGCCCTGCTATAATATCCGGATCATCAAAGGGATGTATAAAGGTCTTGCCCTCCTGGGCCATTTCTTCAGCTTTATTAATACTTTCCCCCAATGTCTGGCCTGCAATAACCACCTCACCCCCATAAGCACGTGTTGCTTCCTGTTTGGATATGGAAGCCCATTCAGGCATTACGATGGTTGCCTGAATGTGCGCCTGCCTGGCAGCCAGCGCCACCCCCTGGGCGTGATTTCCCGCAGACGCCGCCACCACGCCGCCGGGACCGATTTTATCCTTGTTTGTCAATATACTGTATGTCGCGCCTCTTATCTTGAACGAACCTGTTTTCTGGAGGTTCTCCAATTTGAGATAAATTTCTCCGCCAAACATGCGACTTAATGAGGGCGAATAGACCAGCGGCGTTCTGATAACTTTCCCTTTTATCATATTCGCGGCCTGCTTTACCTTTTCAATGGAAATCATATTTCAATCCTTTCCTCAAATTACAAAGAATCTTCGTGCACTCTCCGTGGTAATTATTTAAAAATCATCTTTTTTGAAAAAAGTTAATGCAGATTTTAGGTTATATACAAAAAACAACTCAATCCGCAATCAATCATTTTTTATTGATTTCATTTTTTTGTGAGAATAAGCCCTGTTTTTCTTGCTGCCTCTCAGCATGTTGGTTATGCCGAATTGATAAAACTTGACAATGCGTACGTTATGGCGCACTATTTATAACACAATTGAAATCCTACGCGAAAATCCCTACCAGACTACACCTCCTTTAGAAAAACTATTGGGTGATTTGTCGGGTGCATTATCACGACGGATAAATATTCGGCATCGGGTGGTTTGTCAGCTCCTTGATGAGGAAAAAATCGTAAAGATAATCCGTATGTGGACACATTATGAATAACCAGGTATAATAATGCGCTTGCAAACGGACGCGAAAAAAACTGCGCCGCTGAAGTGTCTAGTTTTGAGATCTTTGAAAAATGCTCAATTTTGTTTAAGTTCAAGGAAGGCGAAAATTTTAACCACCCCGTACGATCTTCCGGACCTACGGGGCAGGCACGAATACATTGAGTATTTTGAGGATTAAAATTTGAGCCTGACACAGAAATTGGGCAAAAGGGGGCGTTTTGCAAAGGTCTC
>JAUVVL010000368.1 GCA_030604635.1 Desulfobacteraceae bacterium | reverse complement strand
TAAATATGTTCTGTCCATTTTTTTCATTATGCCCACAGGACAAAAGCGGCAAAACCAAGTCATGCGAAATAGTGGCATTGCGGGCAGGTCGAACAAGGAATTTCGAACAGCAGAAGTTTTTAAAAGAGTAAGTCAACATTCTTCACTTCGACCTGCCCGCAATGCCTTTACGTTGTTCGTATAGAATACCATAAAGTGATGCTATTGTGACATTTATCACCTTAACACCAATTGCAATGCATGGCAGGCGGGTATTCTGCGGTTCCTTGTTCAGCGGTTCTGCGGTTCAAAACAAATGACTTTCAGTCGTAACAGAAATCTGCCTGCTTTAGCAGGTAGTGGTTTAATAACAAAGAGCCGCAATCGTTATGCGTGACCTTCAGGTCTGATAACCCGTCTCCACCGCTAGGTGGATTGGTTTTTCACAGTTTCTTCCGGAAACTGTGAAACTTATAAGAAAATCCTGGATATCCTGTCGATCCTGTCTGATAAGTATTTTTAAATAACTGGCAACCACCGAAAGAAGGACGATGAAACCGATTTATTTCCCATTTACTTTTATTTCTAAACCGATTGTTGAAGCACTTTCTGCTTGTTTCAAACAGACCGTCGTGTATCAAATTTCAAGTCAAAAAGTGCCTGAAAAGATGCAGGAATGGTGTAAAAGCGGCACTCTTGACATACGCATACCTGTTGAAGGTGATGAAAAAAAACTTGACAAAATACTCAAAGATTACAGGGCCTGGATAAATCTCCACCAGGGGAGCGAGATAGCCTTTTTAAAAACCCAGGCTGATAAGATCCCGATTTTTGATGAAACCTCTGCATCACAAATCAGGGATGATATCAAAAAGATAAGCCGCGAAAACCAATCTCAAGAAAAACCCGACGATCTGTTTAATGCCAGATTATTTCTTCACATTGCCCAGGAATTCGACTTGCAAAATGATGAATTAAAACAAGACCTTCTGTTATTCGAAACGATGGAACAAGATCTCATGAAAAACCTTAAAGGCGAAAATGAAGATTTACATATGCAAACCGCTGATAACAGAACAGTGGAAGCTGATGATCCGGGCCATTATATGACAAAAGAACGAATAAAAGCCTGGGCCCATCTTATGCAACATGATCAACAAGTTTCCGGGCTGTTTGTTACCAGCAGCCGGGCGATGCTTGAACACCTGATCGACATAACTCCTGAGGTGGAAAAATTGATCTGTTTTGACGCCATTCCTGTGTTTGAAAACAGGGTTGAAGAGATGGAAAGATGGCAGGTTGGCTTAATGGAAAGCCTTGACATGCTTGCAACGAATCCCCGGCCTTCATCAACAGATGGCATTTTTCATGCGCCAGCGGCTGATGGGTGTGATAGAAAAGTTGCATTAACGCTTTATATTGTACCCTGTGAAACACCGCATGATTTTTTTGCTCGATGTGTTGAAGGCGACTTGTTTTGTGCCAAAGATGAAAACAAGGAGGCAGGTTTAAAAAATACGCTGATCGGGCTTCTTGAAACAAGTTAAATTCGACTTTTTACGAGGCCATCAATAATAAAGTAAAAAAAATATAAGAATGCTTGACTCCCATATTCAATTGGTATATGGGTTTTGCCCAAAAATGGATAAATGTTGGATTTGGCACCGTGATTTAATTATTATTAGGAAAGGAGGCGCTATAAATGGCTTTTGTAGTAACCATTGACGGAGACAAATGTGAAGGTTGTGAAGAATGTGTAGATGTTTGTCCTACTGAAGTATTTGAGATGGTAGACGACAAATCATCTGCGGTCAATGCTGATGAGTGTCTGGGTTGTGACAGCTGCGTTGAAGTATGTGAACCCGGCGCAATTACCATTGAAGAGATATAATCAGCATAAAATGTCATGTTCCCCGGGTACATAACGACCCGGGGAAAACTCAATTATGCATGCAATCTGTTGTTATTCCCGTCATAAATAATCTTTCCCGCAAAATCACGACACTTTCATATTTGTTATTCATCCCGCCGAGGCGGGACTCCGGTTGAGACGCAGAAATCGCAGAGAAATTCAGTTTTTTCATTTGCCGCTGACCCCGGTTAAATGCCTTTCAGATTTAACGGGGCAGGGACGCTGGCAAAGAAGTCAAAAGTTCCTAATAAAGAGTAAAGAATCCTGGCCCATAGGACCAGGCTTTGGTTTGCCCCTGAAAGGGGTTACTATCAATAATTTTAAATCCGAAATTCGAATATCGAAATTCGAAACAAATCCGAATATCAAATTTCCAAATGTTCAAAACATAGAGACTTTTGACCATTATAAATAATATTGATAGAATGCATTAATGTTTAGGACATTAGAATTTCGGTCATTTGATATTGTTTCGGATTTCGGATTTCGTGCTTCGAATTTTTTATCTACTTATTTCGGCAG
>JAUVVL010000124.1 GCA_030604635.1 Desulfobacteraceae bacterium | reverse complement strand
TACAGGATTGGCTCCTGCTTTTTCATTACGCCCACTTATGCGCGAGTTTGACACGACCGGAGTCTGATTATCATCGAGGCGGGCGCTCTTATTTGCACGATTTTTCAAATCTGACAAAGTAGAATTAATTATATGATGAAATCAGCCTTTCGGACAATTACTAATCACTCAATTCCTTAATCCCTCAATTTCATAGTATTGTCAATCAGCATGACAAAATGGGTTGCAAACACTTTTGCGTTAAAATAGATACTTTAAAGTATATCCTGTTTATCCTGTCTAACTATTGGACTTAAGTCATGCTTAAAAATTTTAAAATCACGATCGAATACGACGGAAGTGCCTATAACGGCTGGCAGAGGCAGGCCACCGGGCTCACAGTTCAGGACGAAATCGAAAAAGCGTTAATGACCATGACAGGAAAGAGAGTCGTCCTGACAGGTTCCGGCAGGACGGATGCCGGCGTACATGCCCTTGGCCAGGCAGCTAACTTTCATTGCGACACAGCCCTTGACCCTGAAGTTATTCAAAAAGGACTCAACAGTCTTCTGCCGGAAGATATTGTCATCACTGCGTGTAAACAGGTTCCTGATAAGTTTCACGCCCGCTATGATGTTAAAAGTAAAACCTACCATTACAGAATATTAAATCGTACCCTCCCGGCCTCCATCTTCCGGCAGTATGCCTGGCATATCCGAAAAAAGCTCGACCTGGACGCAATGCGCAGTTCGCTTAGTCATATCATCGGCACCCACGACTTTAAGGCTTTTGAAGGGTCAGGCAGTCCAAGAGCCAACACCATCCGCTGCGTTATGCACGCAGACCTTGTGGAATTGGATGATGGTTATATGGTCTTTGAAATCGAAGGGGACGGGTTTCTGAGATTTATGGTGCGAAATATTGTCGGAACGCTTGTGGATGTGGGACTTGGTAAAATCACATCCGATGACTTTAACAGAATACTCGCTTCAAAAGATCGTAAACTTGCCGGAGCGACTGCGCCGGCACACGGTTTATTTCTCATGTGTGTTAAATATCAATGATAGCTTTCCGACTTGCTCCTCATCTTCTGTACCTGCTCATTGTAAAATGAAATGACCTCTCTGCGGTTCAGCATCCCGATAAGGATACCATGATCATCATCCCTTACCACAGGAAGGCCGTCGATATTTTTTATCGTAAATTTCTGTAATACAGTGTTCAGGTCTTCGGACGGCGTGGTTATAATTATATCAAACGTGGCCACATCATTCATCACTACAAGGTGTCCGATACCCCGTGAAAAGAGTACGCCCCTGATATCCGTGCTGGAAAATATCCCCACCAGTCTTTCGACCTTATCCACAACCGGAAAATAGTGCTGTTTTGTCTCGGAAAAAAACTTCCTGAAATCCCGAAAAGTCATTTCCCGGGGTATAACTTCCACCTTTTTAACAAGGTGCATCAAATCCTTGACCCTGATAGCCTGCAAAATATCCACGAAAAAATCGCCTGCATGGGCCGGGGAGTCGATCTTACTTTTGACCTGCCGGTTATAGATGGTCCATTTCTGTGCCGCAAGGTAAGATACTGAACATACGAGAAGGCTGGGCAGAAGAAGATGATATGAGTTGGTCATCTCACTGATAAATATGATGGTTGAAATCGGAGTGTTTGAAACAGCCGTAAAAAAGCCTGCCATACCAACCACAACAAATGCCCCGGGTTCAGTGACAACGCTCGGCATGATTTGATGAAAAACCTTTCCTACAACACCGCCCATTGCGCCGCCGATAACAATTGAAGGGCCAAACACCCCGCCACTTCCTCCGGACCCTATGGAAAATGATGTGGTAAATATTTTTCCAATAGCAAGAAGAAGTAAAAATGGTATGGTAAGTTCATTGTAAAGCGCTTTCTGGGCAAATCCGTATCCGAAAGCCAGCGTCTGGGGCAAAAAGTAACCGATAATGCCTGTAAATAGTCCTCCAATAGCCGGCTTGACGTGATTGGGAATTTTTATGTGTTTAAAAACGCCGATGATACCATAAAACAACTTGATATAAAAAACACCTGTTACTACCAGAACAAATGAAAGAACAAGATAGGGTCCTAATTCCAAAGGATTGCGAAATATAAAATCGGGTGACTCAAACAGAGATCCCCAGCCGAACACAAGGCAGAACAGGCAATATGCAACCACCGAGGAGATTCCCGCAGGGATTATAACCTCGGATTCAAACTCAGGGTCCCGGTACAGTACCTCGGCGGCAAAAAGAGCCCCTGCCAGAGGCGCTCTGAAGATACTGCCTACACCGGCGCCGATCCCCGCAGCCATCATTATTCTGCGTTCCCGGTCTGACAGTTTTAATGTCGTTGCCAGAAATGAACCAAAACCTGCTCCAATTTGAGCAATGGGACCTTCTCTTCCACCTGAACCGCCGGTTGTAAGGGTTAGAGCAGACGCTATTGTTTTAATTATCGGAACCCTGCCACGCATAAAGCCGCCTTTTCTATGATATGCATCAATCGCCGCATCTGTGCCGTGACCCTCTGCTTCAGGGGCATAAGTATATACCAGCCATCCGCTCAAAAGCCCTCCCATAGCAGGGAGAAAAAGAAGGATTAAGCGATTAAAGGGGGTGCTTGTGGGTGCCAGGAGATGGTGTTCACCGGCTGGAGAAGGTGGCCTGTAGCCGGCGGCAAGATCCATAAAATAATGCGCACCGAGCTGGCAAAGGTAATGAAAAACAATGGATCCAAGGCCGGCAATAATGCCTATTAATATAAAGTACAAGGTCCATTTGCCGGCATGGGCGATAACGACAGACCTGTTTTTGCCGGCAATGGATCTGATGTTTTCTTTAAAACGATTCAAAAGTGCCACAAATTGGCCTGCTCCATTATGAACTAGTGCTTGACCGAAAACCCTGGTTTTCGGTCAAAATTTCAAAATTCGGGTTAGGTATTATTCACTTTCAGATCTTCAACGCCTTTCAAAATAATATCGAAAAGTTCATGTATTTCGTTCTCCTCCAGGCAAGAAAATGCTATTCTAAGATCCGTCTTCCCCATGGATATAAGTCCCACACCGTATTTATCAAGAAGGTGGAGCCTGAGCGCCTCAGCATCCACGGACTTTAATTTGATACACATAAAATAACCGGAATTGAATGGATAAACATCCCAGGCTTCTTTGTATCTGGGATCCAAAAGGACTTCTTTCACACGCTTGAACCTATTTTTAAGTATCTTGAATTTTTCTTCTTTTTCTTCCTTGTAATTATCGCCCAGCATGGACCTTAATACTACGGTCTGTCCCAGATGAGAAGCGTTGGAGATGGAACCCCTGATGCTTCCTGCCGTCTTCCTTTCAAGTGCATCATATACAGCCGAAGGATCACCTTCGGTTTCACATCCGTACGTTATAAAACCGACCCTTAAACCCCAGACAAAGTTCTCCTTGGTGGCGCCGTCCAGCTTAATGGCAAGCAGCCTGGGATGCCGGCCACAAAGATTGGCAAAAAGGGATTCTTTCAAGGTTTGGTCTTCATAAAAGAGTCCGAAATAGGAATCATCGGTAACAGCCATGATGTTTGTACCCTCACCGGCCATCTTTGCAAGGATCTCGACGATGCGGTTCCCTTCTTCTTTAGTCAGCGAATAACCGGTTGGGTTATGGGGAAAATTCAGCAGAACAGCAATCTTATCATGTTCTTTTGCCTCGGCCCTGACCTTTTTCTCAAAGGCCGAAAGATTAAATCCCCCGCTTTCCGAAAATAATGGATAACGACTTATCGTCGCCCCCTTTCTGACATTCAGAATCATGTTATAGTTTCCCCACATCATGTCAGGCAAAACGATCACATCATCAGGGTTTAACCAGATATCCGCAAACATGCTGATAGCGTGAGTAACACCACATGTAACAACAGGAAGACTGACGGTTTTGCCCGCAAGGGAAGGATTTTTTGCAAACAGGGAATCCTGCCAGGCCTTTCTTAAAGCCGGGATTCCAAAGGAGGGTGCATATGTTAACGCCTCTTCTGGTCGGATATTGCAAATCGAATCCATCACCGAAGAAAAATGCATTGTTTCTCCCTGCTCCGTGGCTATCCCTATGGTTGCATTCAACTTATGGGCCTTTTCCCTTGCTTCCGCGCTTTGGCTCAAAATTCCTTTAGGGAAAAAAAGTTTTTTGCCCATATGAGACAGCATTTCCATAAGATGAGGATTACCCTTTTCGATGATTTGATTGAGGGCTTGAGCGATAGGGTTCATGAACTTAACCTCCTTGAAAACCGGCTTTATTAATGACATTCAATTCTAAATAATTCAGGGATCGGAGAGTTATCGTCTTTAAGACCGCTCCATGGGTAATCAGATTCCAAATCGTGTGAACTCGCACACACCACACGCTTTTACATCTGATCACCCATTACGCTTAATTGAGGACAACTTTTCGACAAAACTCCCCGACACCTCAAATAATTACGATAATTTTTGTAACTTCTCAATAACTTCTGGGCGAGTCTTTTATCATCTTATTCCGCATCACTTATTGAGAAGTTACGGGAAAATGTCAAGTGAAAAGAACTTTAAAAATCGGGGGGATGGGAAACATGCCGGCGGCACGGATTGGGATTGGGGGTTGAAAAAAACCCCGCTCTGCAATGAGCGGGGTTCACCTGTAGATCGAAAGCAATGTTACCTGTTTCCTCTTTTGGATGCCTTAAGCGGATTAATCTTCGCTTTTGAGGAAGAAGAAGCCTTGATAACATGCGATGCAAAGTTGCAATCACCGGTTTTCCATTTCAGCGAAGGATCAGGACAAGCTGTGCAGTACCATTTGGAAGAGAACTCAGCGCTCCGATTGCAGCCATTACACTTCTCCACGATCTCGTGGCAAATCCCGCCATTGTAGGAACACCCCTTTACAGTCATAAAAGGGCACTCAGCACCTTTTCTAATCGTTGTACAAATCAATTGAATCACCCCCTTTCGGTAAAAACTCAAAAAAAAGGCCTGGGGCATTTATCCCCGGCCCTATAAGATAGACCTTTGAAAAATGCTCAATTTTGTTCAAGTTCAAGGAAGGCGAAAATTTTAACCACCGGAATACATTGAGTATTTTGAGGATTAAAATTTGAGCCTGACACAGAAATCGAGCAAAAGGGGGCGTTTTGCAAAGGTCTCTAAGAGAGACTGGAAAAAACTGGCGAAATATAATCAGGTAAATAAAGCTTGTCAATAAAAAATGAACAAAAAAATATAACGTATTAATTTAGCCATTTGACCGGTCTGCTCCCCGCAAGCCCCGCCTTTTAAGGCGGGGTCGAGGGGAGCTATATGAAATTGAAAAAATCCTTGCCGGGAAGCCCCGCCCTTTAGGGCGGGGAGCTTCAAAAAAATTATCGCATTCAGATAATCCGGTTTTTAACGACCCAAAAGAATGCTTGATTTTTAGTTGAAAACTTGCCAATTTGTCTATTATATATAAATATTAGGGCAAATCCGGGGGAAGATGACTTTAAAAAATAATTCCAAACAACAAAAAATATAGTACACATGATTATTAAACAAGCTGTTGAGGTTCTCAAGATAGAGGCGGAAGGGATTCTGAAACTGGCAGATCGCATTGACGACAACTTTGCCAAAATGGTGGAACTCATCCACAATTCCGAAGGGCGTTTAATCATCAGCGGCATCGGCAAATCCGGAATAGTGGGCCGAAAAATCGTAGCTACTCTTAACAGTACAGGGACAAGGTCCCTGTTTTTACATCCTGCCGAGGCTATGCATGGAGATCTCGGCATGGTCGGCCAAGATGATACATTTATTGCCCTTTCCAACAGCGGTGAAACCGATGAACTTAATATCCTTGTTCCAAGTATCCGCAGGATCGGATGCACAATCATCACCTTTACCGGAAATAAAAATTCCACCCTGGCAAAACAGAGTAACATCGTCATCGATGTTGGTGTTGAAAGGGAAGCTTGCCCCCTGGGCCTTGCCCCAACTGCAAGCACCACTGCACTTCTTGCCATGGGTGACGCCCTTGCCGTGGCCCTGCTCAACAAGAAACATTTCAAATCAAGCGATTTCAAAAAGACTCATCCCGGCGGCAATCTCGGCCAGCGACTTTCAAACAAAGTTAAAGATATTATGTTAACCGGCGCGTCTGTTCCTCATGTTCCTGAAGAGACCACCATGGAAGATGCTGTCGAGGAAATCAATCGTCGTGGGTTGGGAATGACCCTTATTTTAAGCGCCGGTGATATTCTTAAAGGTATCATCACCGATGGTGACTTAAGACGTCTGATTGCAAAGAAAAAATTTGCTTTAGATCTAATTGTCAAAGATGTCATGACAAAAAATCCCCGAACCGTCGGCCCGGATTCTCCTGCCTATGATGCCCTGAACATGATGGAACAATACCAGATCACGGTGCTCCCCATAACAGATTCCACAGGAAAGGTTCTTGGAATTCTACACCTGCATGACATTTTAGGTAAAGGCGATTTCAAATTCAACAGTCAATTATGACGATTTCGTAAAAAGTCAAAATTGCAATGGCAAAGTAATCCCGCCTGGGCGGGACCAAATTCAAGGCGCGCGAATTTTGTGTCATACCGCTAACGCGGTACCCGAAGGGTGCGTACTTAGCGTACGCCGCAATAACAACGAAATGAAGCGCAACGCAGTCCCGCTCAAGCGGGATTTACTAAGCCATCAATTATGAATGTAAAGCGGGTATCATGAAATACGAACTCATTGACACCATCATACCGACCCTCGGTGTCTCAAAAATCCCATCTCCGATCCATAGAGGGGAAAATGACGCACTCAGCCGAAGTTTTGTGTCAGACTCGGACAAGATTTTACTCGACGTAAATTTAAATAACCTTATCAAGATGGTCGAAGAAGGAATAGATTTTCCTTCATTTGAACTGGCCGGCCCCAGAAACAAAATATACTTCGATCCGAGCAAACTTCGATGTGCGCTGGTAACCTGCGGCGGCCTGTGCCCCGGTTTGAACGATATCATACGTGCAATCGTTCTCGAGCTTTTCTACGGTTACGGCGTCCGGAATATTTACGGCTTCAAGTATGGTCTTCAGGGCTTTATTCCAAAATACGGACATGACATCATGGATCTTAAACCGGAAACTGTTGCCAACATACACGAGATGGGCGGTTCAATCCTCGGATCTTCAAGGGGTCCCCAGCCTGTTGACGAGATTGTCGACAGCCTGGAAAGGATGAATATCGGCATCCTGTTTATGATCGGTGGTGATGGAACCCTCATGGCTGCCACCAAAATAACGGATGACATAACCAAAAGGAAACTGAAGATAAGTGTTGTGGGAATTCCGAAAACCATTGATAATGATATACACATGGTATCGCGCTCTTTTGGTTTTGATACAGCCGTTGATATTGCGACACAGGCCATAAAGGGCGCTCATAACGAATCAGCAGGATATCCTAACGGAATCGGTCTTATTAAACTGATGGGCAGGTATTCGGGTTTCATCGCGGCAACGGCCGCCCTGGCTCAACAGGATGTAAATTTTGCGCTGATACCAGAGGTGGATTTTGACCTTGAAGGATCTAGCGGTCTTCTCGCTGCCCTTGAAAAACGTTTGAATCTCAGAGGACATGCCGTAATCGTAGTGGCGGAAGGTGCGGGTCAAAAGTTTTTTGACGACAAAACAGATGAACGTGATGAATCCGGAAACATCAGGCTTAAGGATATCGGGCTGTTCCTTAAAGATGCCATATTATCCTATTTCATCGGTAAAAACATCGATGTGTCCCTTAAATATATCGATCCCAGTTATATGATAAGGAGCCTGCCTGCAAATGCAAATGATAATGTGTTCTGTAGCTTCTTGGGACGTGATGCGGTTCATGCTGGTATGGCGGGCAAGACAAAACTTCTCGTAGGACGCTGGAACAACCATTTTGTGCATATTCCCATGAGTGCATCGGCAGGAAAGCGCAAGAAGATCAATCCCAAAGAAAAGTTGTGGCTTAGCATACTGGGAGCAACAGGTCAGGGTTCATTGAAAAATGATTAGCCCGGATATAGAGCACTCGCTTTGTATGATCAATAGTACTCCGACTCAACAAATCGACTACCTTCTATTTGAAGAAGGTAAAGCTCTTTCAGAGCATCGCCGTTTTCATCAAATATTGTCGGCCCTGTTGCACCCCGAAAATCGGAGAGTTCCTTAAGCCTATTTTTGAGTACACCTCTGAATCGAATATCGGGTCGGCTTACCACCTGGAACAATATCTTGGCGGTATCATAAGCTACCGCTTCAATAAATCCCGGCTTCTCATTGAAAGTCTCCTGGAAAATTTTAACAAAATCCCTGACATGCTTTGAGGCGCTTTCTGCAAAAAAACCATCTGTCATTATGGCACCCTGAACATATTGCCGCGCCATCTCGATCAAACTGGCGGAATGCCACAGATTGGTTCCTAAAAGATGCGTATCGCCAGCATCATAAAAAGCCAGTTGTGGAATGATAAGCCCTGCTTTCTTGGGAGCATCGGGAATGAAGATGGCATCAAAATCAACAATGGCTTCGGGTTCCTCATCAATTTTATTTTCCTCATCTTCAATATTTTTAATACTCTTGTTTTCAGCATCAGCAATTGGTACTGCCGTATCTTGAAGGTCTTCGGGCACTTCATAGTAAAGCCCCACCAGTTTCTTAATGGGATCGGCAAAATCGGTATCCGCTGAATCGTATGATTCTACACCGACAACTTTTCCCCCATTGGCGATCACCTCATCCCAGAAAAGATTCATAAAGGTTTTACCATAATTTTCATCAGGATAAAGGATTGCAAAAGTGTTTAGCCCAAGCTTCTCGAAGGCATAAGATACCAGAGCCTTAACCTGCATGTCGGGGGTAAAAAAATTTCTGAAAACATAGTCTCCGATATCAGTGATATAGTCTTTCTGAGTTAATGTGATTATCGGAACCCCCTTATCCTGTGCCTCCAGAGCAGCAGATTCGGCCGTGATAATTGGACCGATAATGGCAGCAATGTTTTCATCAAACAGTTCTTTTGCGGCCAGGACAGCCTTAACAGGATCAGATCCTGTATCTTTTATGATTAGCTTGATGGAAGGGTGTGTGTTTTGGGAACTGAATTGATTCAGGGCGAGTTCAACACCCTTTAATGCCCTGTTGCCGTAAATTTTATAAAAGCCGCTTAATGGGAACAAACATCCTATGGTGTAACGACTATAGACGGATTTTTTATTAATTTCTGCTATCAGGCCTTTTGCCTGCCGCACATTCTCATGGTCCGGAAACTTTTCAATGAACACCGACAAAACCTTTAAAGCCTCATCGTATTTTTCTTCCTCGGCATTTTTTAGCCCAAGTTGGTACATGAGATAACCTGTTGGGAGCATGTCTTCCAGACGGCTTAAAAGAAATACGATTTCTTCCGAACCAAGCTTTCGGATGGCCTCTATCAGCCTTGCCATGATGATCTTCTTTTCCGTGTCCTCTGATTTGCTATACGCAATGGCATAGTAATTAACAGCATCTGTCGAAGAACCGATAGCCAAATAAGTATCACCCAGCAACACGTATGTTCTGATAATGTTAACCATGGAAACAGCATTTTTAAGAAAGTCGGCTGCCTGCTCTATTACTTCTGTATATTCACCCTGGTTGTAAAAAGTGACCATTATTTTAATTTTGGCATCGGCAACAAAATGGCTGTCCGGATATTCGGCTATCAAACGTTTATAGACATTGCGTGCTTTGGCATGGTTCCCAAGGGTCTTATGGATATCACCTATCTTTATCAAAGCTGCACTGGCCAGGGGCCTATCCGGATACCGGAAAAGATACTCATTGAAAGCTTCAAGGGCCTCTTTATAGGATTCTGTCTGATATTTTTTTTCAGCCATAAAAAAAAGCTGCTCTGCGGGATCGACCTTTACGAAAACTGTCTTTAACCCGCATGACCATAAAAAGATGGCTGCAATCAGGATAACAATTATGTTAATCGGTTTCATAAATAGCTCTTAAACACTATAGTTGTTGAATAATTGATTTATGTTTACGATTTTTTGACGGCAAAGGCAAGTTAAACCTGCACAAGATTTAATATTATTTTAATCAAATGTAAGCCCCTGCATTGCCTGCGATCTACACATTATTAAAGTGCCAGACCATTGTTCTTTTCCGCAAAATAGTTATCCTACAAGTTCCACAACTTCCACTTGCCAAACACTTGTTGAAAATGATATAAACCCTGACCTTATGGCCTCCGGAAATCGACCGGCTCTGTTAAATAACCAACCCAGTTGTTTTACGAGTCTGATTTGACGATCTCGTAAAAAGTCGAATTTAATGCTGGATGCCCGCTCCCCGATAAGGTCGAGGACAGGCCCGCCTGCCGGCCGTCGGGCAGGCTTCGCGGGAATGCAGAAAAATATTAAATTTTGACTTTTTACGAAGCCATCAATAAAAGGTAAGGATTAATCCCTAAGAATTAATTTAGCTTTATGAAAAACGTGTCCCACAAGCATTCAGGTGATCCGGTTTTTAAGGGGGTCACTGTTTGAGTGTATTAGAGAGCGTTAAGAAAGAACAGCAAAATAGCAAATTTTGCCTGTGGGTTAAATAATTT
>JAUVVL010000064.1 GCA_030604635.1 Desulfobacteraceae bacterium | reverse complement strand
ATTAAGGAATTTAGGGATTAAGGAATTGCGAATTATTTAAAGACATTATGAATGCGCAAAATTGAATAATTCAGCCCCGCCTGCCGGCCGGCGGGCAGGAAGTTTTGACTTTTTACGAAACCATCAACATTATCTCTTTTTAAGAAAAATCGGATGCAAGATATCAATTGTCGCAAATCACGGAATAAAACAAATTAAATGACAACATTTTTCTGAAAAGCAACATATTCACCCTCCGGGTCAGAATATTATCCCCTTTCACTTTTCATGAAATTAATTGTAGTTCTATCTTTCATATGCTATTCAAAATCAGAGTAAAATTTTCCATGAATGATCCACATCTTGTATAATACATCTTGATCCTATGGATAAAGAAATTATATATGAGCAGATTTTTAACGCGACGAGCAACGGCGTAGTTATAACGGATGCATCAGGAGATATCGTCCATATTAATCAGCAAGCAAAAAAAATTCTCGGTCTAGGCGCTAAAAAGCACTCCGGAATTTTTATTTCCGAGCTTCTGCCGTTAACCGGTCCTCAGGTTATGGAATGTCTGAGAACCGGCAAGCCTAAGCTGGGACACCACATTATCGGAAAGAAAGTCGATTTGGTACTCAATATTACCTTGATTCGCCTGGGTATGCAAATACGGGGAGCGGTGTGTAATTTTCAGGAAATGAAGCAATTTGAAAGTTCGGCTAAAAAACTGGAATCCTACCGGTGTCTGAATCGTCAGTTAGAAACCATTTTTAAGGCTTCTTCCGACGGGATTTGGGTCTGCGATGGTAAGGGTAAAGTTATCGATATCAATGAAGCCTCGGAAGAGCTTAATGGAATCCAGGCAAAGCATATCATTGGTAAGAATGTATCCGATCTTGTCAACGGCGGCCTGTTTGATCGCTCGGTTACCTTGGAAGTTCTGGAAACCAAGCGCCAGGTCAGCGTGGCCCAGCATATAAAACGGACGAATAAAATTTTGCTGGCCACCGGTACACCTGCCTTTGACGAAGAAGGGAATATTTTTTTAGTGGTGGTTAATGAGCGAGATATGACCCAATTGAACGCCATCCAGGAGCAGCTTGAGCAGTCCCGTATGGTCACGGAAAAAATCAAGGACGAACTGGCCGAACTCAGTGTGTTGGAACTGAAAGATCAGGAGATTGTTGCTGAAAATAAAAATATGCGACAAGTACTGCACCTTGCCCTCAAACTTGCTCATATAGGGGCTTCCGATATTTTAATTCTGGGAGAATCCGGAACCGGCAAGGGGCTTTTGGCCAAATTCATTCATAAAAACAGCGAGCGCAGAAAGAAGCCCTTTATTCAGATCAACTGTGCGGCTTTGCCGGAAAACCTTCTGGAAGCCGAACTCTTTGGTTACGAGAAAGGTGCTTTTACCGGTGCTCGGCATGAGGGCAAAGCCGGTCTTTTCGAACTGGCCCAGGACGGAACTCTTTTTTTGGATGAAATCGGCGACCTGCCACATTCCCTCCAGGCAAAGCTACTGAAATACCTGGATGATCATGAGGTCATGCGTCTGGGAGGACTCAAACCTAAAAAAATTGATTGTACGATTATTGCTGCAACGAATCGAGATCTGGAGACTCGGGTACAACAGAAACGGTTTCGGCAGGATATGTTTTACCGGCTCAATACTTTTACCATAAGGATTCCGCCACTTCGGGAAAGACCGGATGATATTTTTGAGCTTGTCAACTTCTACATGAAAAAATACGTGAAAGAATATCGGTTAAACCGCCGAATTTCTCCTGATGTACTGAAAATGATGCAGGCATTCCCGTTTCCCGGCAATGTGCGTGAATTGAAAAACATCCTTAAAAAGGCTGTGGTCATGAGTGAACACGAATCCGTTGATGAGGTGATCCATCAAAGCCTATCGGCCAATGCCAGCAGCTACATTGTCTCATCTATTGATACACAACAGGGAAAGGGTCTGACAGACCAGATCCTTCATGTAGAGAAGGAAATTTTACAAAATGCCATGACATGCTGTAAGTCGACGAGAGAAATGGCGCGTTATTTGGAGATAAGTCAGCCGACAGTTGTGCGTAAACTGAAAAAACATCTACTTTATCGAGATTCGATACAATAGTGAATCATTAAATTCATTAAACCAATAATATTACAACAGATGTTACATATACCTGAGCGATGCATAATTGTATCATCCCTTGCGCCCTACCTTTGAAGCTTTTTTTGCCTTTCTTCTGATACAAAAATGAATCAAATCAACTTAAGTGCCCTCCTTCCAATAAATATATAACTATCCGTAATATCAGTTATTATCTCCCTTAAATCAAATTTTGGCACGCTTATTGCTCAATCGGTAATTAAAGATAAAATCAGATTGTGCAATAACCTGCTTAACCTCTACTTAAGGAGTTTCCTATGAACCATTCAACAAACAATACACTTAAAGAATTGCGGGTCAAATATATACCACCCGGACATGGCAGCATTACTTCCAGTTATGTGGCATCAGCCAAAGGAACGCTAGTCCGGGATGTGGAGGGCCGGGAGTTCATCGACTTTACCAGTGGAATCGGCGTCATGAATGTCGGGCATTCCCATCCCAAGGTGGTGGCAGCCATCAAAGATCAGGCAGAGAAGTTCACTCACACGTGCTTCATGGTTATGCCGTATGAGCCGGTTGTGACACTGGCTGAGAAGCTGTGTGCTGCAACGCCTGGTGCTTTCCCGAAAACGGTCCTTTTCATAAACAGCGGGGCTGAGGCGGTTGAAAATGCGGTCAAGATTGCCCGGTACTATACCAAAAGACCTGCGGTCATCGCTTTTGAAAACGGTTATCACGGTCGTACTCTCTTGACCATGAGCCTCACCAGCAAGGTCAAGCCTTACAAGTTCGGTTTCGGTCCTTTTGCACCTGAAGTTTATCGGATGCCGTTTGCCTACTGTTATCGCTGTCCCTTCGGTCTCAGCTACCCGGGCTGTGATGTTATCTGTGCGGATTATTTGAAAGAGTTTTTTATCAGCCATGTGGCCGCCGAAAAAACAGCCGCGGTTATTGCAGAGCCAATTACGGGTGAAGGCGGTTTTATAACGCCACCTCCGGAATATTTCCCCAAACTGATCAAAATATGCCGTGACAACGGGATTCTATTTATCGGTGATGAAATTCAAACCGGTATGGGGCGCACCGGCAGGATGTTCGCCATGGAGCACTGGAACGTGGAGCCGGATTTGATGACCGTTGCCAAAAGCCTTGCAGCAGGGATGCCCCTGAGTGCGGTGGTGGGGAGAAAAGAAATAATGGAAGTAGTCCACCCCTTTGGTTTGGGCGGCACCTATGGCGGAAATCCAATTGCTTGCCGGGCAGGTCTTGCCGTAATGGAAATTTTTGAAGAGGAAAATCTGCTTCAAGCCGCCGAAGCTCTGGGGAAAAATCTAAGGAAGCGGTTTGATGCCTTTCAAAAGGAATATGAGCTTATCGGGGAAGTTCGCGGAATGGGTCCCATGCTGGCATTGGAGCTGGTTAAAGACCGGGAGACCAAGGAGCCTGCGACCGATGAAGCCAAGGCGCTGGTGAAATTCTGCTATGAGAACGGATTGATTATACTGGCCTGCGGCAACTTCGGCAACATTATTCGCGCATTGATGCCCCTGGTCATAACAGACGAACAGCTGGATAGAGGTCTGGCCATAATGGAGGAAGGGCTGGCGTCCCTTTCGAAATGATATGGAAACAGGGCGTAAACCTAATTCACTTGTCTTTGGGAAGATCAAACAGACACTTGATCATGCATATAGTTACGTGATCTTTGAAAAGGCAACCGGCTCAACTGATGAAGATGATTTTCAAGAAATTTTTGATGCCATCTCGCGTTTAAAGTTGGGTATATTTGAATGGAAGATTCATTACGACAAAGCCAATAGAATAGCCCTGCTGGTAGTGAAAGTCGATCCTGACCGGACAGATAAAATCTTGCAGGAATTTCTTAATATAGGAACACCAAGGGATATCACTTTTTATTCCTATGGCAGTCGTATTGAGGTTTGAGGCTGTGTGATTGAAAAAACTTTAACTATCAAAAACAAAGGAGGAAGTAAGCGAGGCTGTGTGATTGAAAAAACTTTAACTATCAAAAACAAAGGAGGAAGTAAGCGAGGCTGTGTGATTGAAAAAACTTTAACTATCAAAAACAAAGGAGGAAGTAAGCAATGAACACAAAATTTAAATTCTGGGGGAAGCTGACCGCCATTTTCGCGATTACCACTTTTCTTGCCGTAATACCGCAATCACCTGCAATATGGGCGGCTGACAATGTAGTTAAAGTGGGTAACATTATCCCTCTTTCGGGCCCTTCGGCATCTGTCGGCCAGCAGGGTAAAAACGCACGCGAAATGGCGGTCGAAGAGATCAATGCTGCCGGCGGTATTAAATCTTTAGGGGGGGCCAAACTGAAAATGATTTACGCCGACTCTGAATCAAAACCGGAAAAGGGTGTAGCCGAGGCAGAACGTTTTATTAACACGGAAAAAGTTCATGTATTGACTGGTTGCTGGAACTCCGCCGTGAGCTACCCGACATCTGCGGTGGCGGAACGATATGGCATCCCTTTCATCGTTCCGGTGTCTGTAGCTGACAAAATCACCGAACAGGGTTTCAAGACTGTATTCAGAATTGCGGCCAAAGACAGTTGGTGGACTCGCGACCAGTTTGCCTTTCTCAAGGACATGGAAAAAGAATTTAATACAAAGGTGAAAAAACTGGCCTTTGTATATGAAAACGGCGATTGGGGCAAAGGATTTGCCGGGCAGTGGAAGGATCTGGCTAAAAAAGGTGGTTACAAAGTCGTGGTGGATGAACCCTATCCTTCAACAGCAACGGACTTGAGTCCGGTCGTTCAAAAGATTAGACGAGCCAAGCCTGATGTATTGATGCTGGTCTCCAATGCGGCGGATGCGATTTTGCTGACCAACACCCTTGCAGATTACAAGGTTAAACTAAAAGCCATCATCGCCAGCGGCGGAGGGCATGCTGACCCGTCTTTTTTGAAGGCCGCGGGAAAGAATGCAAAGTATATCTTTGATATCGTTGAATGGGAGACTGACGTTAACAAGCCAGGAGCCAAGGAGGCCAATGCCAAATACAAGACCAAGTATGGGTATAACCTTACCGGCGAAGCCGTGGACGCCTATCTGGCAACATACGTGCTCAAAGACGCTCTGGAGCGGGCGGGTTCCCTGGATCCGGCCAAAATCCGCGACGCACTGGCAAGCACAAATTTGACGAGCAGTCCTGGCATGATCGTTGGCTACGATGCGGTTGAGTTTGACAAGACCGGTCAGAACAAACACGCTTCCCTGGTCATGGTCCAGATCAATGATATTGGCAAAGGTCTGGAACGAATCACAGTATGGCCCAAGGTCGCACGCCGCGCCGGTTATACGCCAATATTTCCTATGCCTGCAAAATAACTGACAACTTTTCTTTTAACCGGGAGCGTCGCCCAAAAGGCGACGTTCCCCTCATAATCATTCTTTTTTTCTTATTGAGTGTCTGCGATAATATATATTCTGGAAGATGCGATAAATGGGATTTTGATGGGATCAATTTATGGTTTGACTGCCCTTGGACTTACCATAATATTTGGCGTCCTCAAGGTGATTAACTTTGCCCATGGATCGTTGCTGATGGTTGGTATGTACGTAGCTTATTGGGCCATAGTATTTACCGGTCTGCATCCATATATTTCACTTATTATTGTGGTCCCTGTAATGTACTTCTTTGGCTTTTATCTTCAGGACATTGTTATTAAACCCATATTTAAAGCTGAAAAGGATGTTCGTGAACCTATTACGGTCATTATTGTAACAACCGGTGTCTGGTACATTCTGGACAACCTCACCTTGCTCATATTCGGTCCGCAGTATCGTGGCATTCAGGACAATCCCCTGAGAGGAAAAATGATAGAGTTTGGTGAAATGATGATATCCGTTCCCAAGCTCTGGGGGTTTGTGGCTGCTGTTATTACCGCTGCAGCGGTTTACTGGTTCTTTCAAAAAACCCGTATGGGTCGTGCCATACGTGCCACCAGCCTCGATCGTGAAGCAGCCAGCCTGATGGGCATCAATCAGTTTAAGGTATATAACGTCGCTTTCGGGATCGGAACCGCTACCGCCGGTATTGCAGCTGTTACACTCGTGCCTTTTTATAATATCTTCCCCACCGTAGGTGTCCTCTTCGATATTAAAGGATTCATCATCGTGGTGCTGGGTGGCTTGGGCAGTATCGGAGGTGCGATTCTGGGCGGGATTATCATCGGTCTGATCGAATCGATCGGTCCCCAGTTTATGACAGCCACATGGACGGAAGCTATTGTTTATGGACTGTTTCTGCTAGTCCTTTTCGTCAAGCCTTCAGGGCTGTTCGGTGTTAAATACGACTGGTAGTGAATAATTTACGGTAGGTGATATAATGACGCGTCAAAATATAAACAGATTTGCTTTAACCCTGGTGGGAGTTGTCGCCTTTGGTTTGCCGCTAGTGCTCCGGAGTCCAACTTATCTCCATATATTAATTCTACTTTATTTATATGCCTATTTTACTACAAGTTGGAATCTGGTCGGCGGTTTTGCCGGTGTACTCCCATTGGGGCATGCCGCTTTTGTAGGCATCGGGGCCTACACGTCTACAATCCTGTCCCTCCAGTACGGCGTCAGCCCCTGGCTTGGCATGATCGTTGGCGGCATTTTAGCTGCCATTGCCGGGGTCCTAATTGGTCTACCCACCTTTAAAATGCGCGGTGCCTATTTTGCTTTGGCAACTATCGCCTTTAGTGAGGGTATCAGGGTCATGGTCGAAAACATCGACTACCTCGGACCCTTCAAACTCAATGGTCCAAGTGGCTTTCAGATTCCACCGAAAAATATCGGGTTGGTCAACTATATGTTCATCGGGAAAGAGCCTTATTACTATATTGTACTGGTTATGCTTATAGGGGTCCTTGCATTCACCTATTTTATCTCACGCTCCAAGCTCGGTTACTACTTGAACGCCGGCGGTGAAGAACCCGAAGCCGCCATGGCACTGGGGATTAACGTCGCCCGAGCCAAGCTGATCGCCATGGCTATGAGTTCCTTTCTTACCGCTTTAGCCGGGACCTTTTATGCCCAATTTACTCTTTATATCCACCCGAAAAGTGTTATTTCACTGGACCTCTCATTTGAGATCGCCTTTATCGCGCTGATCGGCGGTCGGGGATCCATTGCCGGGCCTGTTCTGGGAGCACTTCTTCTCCGTCCTGTGAGCGATTTTTCACGGATTTACTTTGGCGCTACCTTGCCGGGACTCCATCTAATTATATTCGGTACCGTCCTGGTTCTGGTGATGATTTATCAGCCTCGCGGTCTACAGGAACCACTCACCAGAGCCTACAATAGACTGCTGGATAAAATTATTGGACAAACCGCGCAGGGAAAGGTAAGGCATGAATATTCTTGAAATAAAAAATCTAGTAAAGGATTTTGGAGGTTTAAGGGCCGTTGATACATTGAGCCTCAGTATTGAAAAGGGGCAGATCCTAGGCCTGATAGGTCCCAATGGCGCCGGCAAATCCACGGCATTTAACTGTATCGCCGGTGTATACCCGCCGACTGGGGGTGAAATTTATTTTGCAGGTGAAAAAATTAACAGGCGCAAGCCCTGGGACCTTTGCAAAAAGGGCCTGGCCCGAACCTTTCAGATTGTCAAACCCTTCTCTTCTAAGAGCGTGCTTTATAATGTTATGGTGGGAAGCTTTGCTACCACGGATAAGACCGCCGTTGCAGAGGAAAAGGCGCTAAAAGTTTTGAAATTACTTTATTTTGAAGATAAGAAGGACGAGAGGGCCGGCAATCTAACCATTGGCGAGCGCAAACGCCTGGAGATTGCCCGTGCCCTGGCCACCGAACCCAAAATATTGCTGCTTGATGAGGTAATGGCAGGTTTAAGGCCTGCCGAGGTGGATGAGATGGTGCAAATTATCCAAAAACTTAGGGACCAGGGCATTACTATTTTCGTTATTGAACACATCATGCGTGCGATCATGGCCCTTTCCGACCGGATCGTGGTTATCCATTTCGGCAAGAAAATAGCTGAAGGTTCTCCCCAAGAGGTCGCATCGGACGAAAATGTAATAAAAGCATACCTGGGAGATGAATATGTCGTTTCTTGAGGTTAAAAACATCGATGTTTGCTATGGAGACGTGCAGGTCATTTTCGGCCTTTCTCTAAAAATAGCGGAAGGCGAAGTGGTCAGTATCATTGGCGGTAACGGTGCAGGTAAGTCAACGTTGTTGAAAACTATATCCGGGCTGATGCAGCCGGCAAAAGGAGAAATTTTTTTCCAAGGCAATTCAATCCAAACCGCTCCTCCGGAAGAAATCGTCGAATGCGGGGTTATACAGATACCAGAGGGACGGCGGCTTTTTGCCTTGATGTCCGTGAAAGACAACCTTATCGTCGGAGCGTACAACAGCCGTGCCGATCAGCATATGAACTCCACGATTGAGGAAGTCTATACTCTGTTTCCACTGCTGCGAGAAAGAGAGTCCCAGTTGGCAATGACCCTATCAGGAGGTGAACAGCAGATGGTGGCCATTGGCCGGGGTTTAATGGCCAGGCCGAAGTTGTTGATGCTTGATGAGCCTTCGTTGGGTCTTGCTCCGATTCTAATTAAAGACATTTTTCAAACGGTTCGCAAAATTGCCGACCAGGGCACTACAGTGCTTTTGGTAGAACAGGATGTAAAACATTCATTGAGTTTGAGCGACCGCGGGTATGTGTTGGAGCACGGTCGCATTGCCATGGAAGGTCCAGCCAAAGATCTGCTGGATGACCCCCATATCAAGACGGCCTACCTTGGGTTGTAAATCTTCCCAAGGTACCGGTGAGTACTTTATCCTGAAGCTTATTATAGAATTTAAGTTTCTGGGGAAGTCGTCATTCGATAAAATGGGTAAATTGTTAATCTTGTGCCAATCTGCTTTTTATTCATTAGATACAACCCTAAAATATAAATTCTCAGTTGCAACATATGGCATCCAATTCCAGGGTGAAACTTTTTTTAAAGATAGTAAAACAAGGAAAAGACGATGATTGATAAAGATCGGTATGATGAAAGCAAACCATTGGATATGCATAACCTGCAGTTTGATATGGCTGCTGAACGGCTCAATCTGGAGCCATGGATTGCCGATAAAATCAAGTATGCGAGAAGAGAATTTTCAGTAAAATTTCCTCTTAGATGTGATGATGGCCATATAGAATTGTTGACTGGATTCCGGGTGCAACATAACACATTGCGAGGGCCTGCCAAAGGCGGAATCCGCTACCACCCTAAATGGCCCAACCAGCCCTTTTGCAGATGAGATTCTGGACGACAAAGGCATTTTTGTCATTCCGGATATCTTGGCTAATGCAGGTGGGGTTACGGTCTCTTACTTTGAATGGGTGCAAAATGTTCAGCGACTTTTTTGGAACGAAGATGATGTTAACCAGCGTTTGGATCAGATCATGACAAAAGCTTTTCACGAAGTTTATGACCTTTCTGTAAAAGAAAAGGTAAACATGCGTATTGCCGCCTATATGCTAGCCATTGGTAGAGTGGGAGAAGCCAAGAGATTACGAGGTATTTTCCCTTAACCCGAATATTAGCCGTAAGAGGGATAAAAACAATGTATGGATTTTATGGAAGAATTTTAAAAATCGATTTGAATAAAGAAGCCTTTGGCATTGAATCGATAGGTGATCATATCCTAAAAACCTGTCTGGGAGGAAGAGGACTTGGTACTCGTCTCTTACTCGATCATAACCCGCCACGAGTCGATCCGCTGAGTCCGGATAACCACCTTATCTTTGTTACAGGTCCGGCTACCGGAAGCGCGGTTTGGGGCTCTTGTCGCCATGGGGTATATACCAAATCCCCCCAAACCGGCTATTTTTCGGAATCTTATTCAGGGGGTACGGTTGCTGAACATATGAGCGCTACGGGGTTCGATGCGATTATGATTTACGGTGCTGCTGAAAAACCTGTTTGGCTTGAGGTCTGTGAAGAAGCGGTTTACTTTCATACTGCAGAAGATCTTTGGGGGCAGGATACGTTCGAAACCGAAGACCGAGTTAAAGAATGGATAAAGCAAAATCGGCCAAAAGCCAAAAAGTGCGGTGTGGTCTGCATCGGTCCGGCAGGGGAAAATCAAGTGAGCTTTGCGGTCATCGAGAACGATTACTGGCGCAGCGCCGGTCGAACCGGAGTAGGTGCTGTAACGGGTTCAAAGAAAATCAAGGCCATTGCCTTTTGGGGAAACCAAAAAAAGGAGTTTGCCGACATCGATCTAATGAAAGACTTTGCTAAATCTTTGGCTCAACGCTCAAAAGAAGACGCAGGTGTAAAGGCGTATAAAAGCATGGGTACGCCTATGCTTGTCGATATTATGAACAAAGCCGGTGGATTTCCCACCCGTTACTGGCAAAAAGGAAGATATGAACATTCTGAAAATATTAATGCAGGAGCTCTTCACGACCGTTGCGATGTTAAACCGCATGCCTGTTTGAAATGCTTTATGGCATGCGGCCGGCTTTCCACCGTAAAGGAAGGAAGGCACAAAGGACTCAAAATAGAGGGGCCGGAGTATGAAACGATCTATGCCTTTGGCGGTCTCTGTGAAATCGACAGCATCGAGGAAATCGCATATTTAAACGATATCTGCGATCGTCTTGGCATGGATACCATCAGTGCAGGCAACCTTGCCGCCTTCACCATTGAGGCCTCCCGGCAGGGTAAAGTCGATTATAAGATTGACTATGGCCAGGTGGATTCGATTGCGCAGCTTTTGGAAGATATTTCCAAACGCCGCGGGATTGGTGACACATTGGCCCGCGGCATTAAATTCACAGCTAAAGAATGGCATATGGAAGAGCAGGCCATCCATGTCAAAGGTTTGGAGCCAGCGGGTTACGATCCCCGGGTTTTGAAAGGAATGGGCCTGGCGTATGGATCATCCGCCCGCGGGGCCTGCCATCTTCGCGCTACCTTCTACAAGCCTGAATTAAGCGGAATTGTCGATCCCGACCAGATCGACGGGAAGGCAAAGATGTTTACCGAATGGGAGGACCGCCTGACCGTTTTTGATACTTTAATTCTGTGCCGGTTCTATCGTGATCTCTACCAGTGGGAGGAGTTGTCGACCATACTTAAAGCAACAACAGGTATGGAACTTAATAGCGAAAAAATGCGATCCATTGCTGCTGCGATTACAGATAATACCAGACGGTTCAATTTAAGAGAAGGCCTTACTCTTGAAGAAGATCGTATCCCCCGGCGCTTTTTCCGTGAGGTTTTACCTGAAACCCAGAAAATTATTACCGAAAATCAAATGGAACAGCTTATTACCGATTATTACAAAGAACGTGGCTGGAATGAGAAGGGGGAACCACCAAAGGTTGAATCTTAAAACCTAACCTACTAAGCTTGAAGAAGCATCGGAGTTCTTTTCTTAGGGATTCATATGCACTGTGTTAGTTACATTTTTCAACTCCGCGTATTTTATTAACATTGCAATGAAGATAGCGGCTATCATTCTCCGGTCTCAATGCCAAACCTGGGCCAAGGAGTTGCGGTAACATGCTACAGTCGAGAGACATCCATCAAGTACGGATATCTGCAATTTATGTAAGGCACTGTAAAATACTTTAATGCCTCAGATACGTAATGCGTATCTCACTTGATAATACACTCATCTGTAAGCCTGAATCGAAATAGGAAAAATCTACATCTTGTGGTCTTACTTGATCAACCGATTTTTACGTATAGCTGTCTTAAATCGCAAATCTTTGAAAATTGTAGCTTTCTAAATCGCAACTTCGAATATTCCCATTCATATAGAAAAAATCCCAAGAGAACAAGTCAGGTTTGAAATAGCCATTCCGGTCAGGAAGCTTTGCAGCGAGACAGCTTTTCCAATTCATTATCATACTGATCGATAAGATTTTCCCAGGCAAAACGCTCCATCGCTTTGGAAAGATTTTGACGCTTTACCTGAAATCGGGGATAATTAGAGATAAGAAAGCAAAGTTTTTCAATCAATTCCGCCTGGTTTTTATATAGAAAATCGGAATGAAAAGCCCTGGGGATGATTTCCGGATACGAGAGCCGCTCAGGGAGAAGAGGGATGCAGCCATAACGGATCGCTTCAACCACCGAGATGCCGAAATTTTCCTGTTTTGCCGTGCTGATCACAATTGCACCTTGTTTCAGCCATTTACAATATTTTTCCCTGGATGCTTCATGACCGTAGCAGACAATCCGGTGGCTGTAACGCTCCCGGGCGGCAATAAATTCTTTCGGGACCTTTTGAAAGTTCTCTCCCAGGAGTGCGAGGCGAAAATCGAGGCCCCGCTCAAGTATAGCATCCAGGGCATCGAAGAAGTCTGCCGGGTTTTTATCAAATTCCCAGCGGTGATTCCATATTATCAGCGGCAGCGAGTCGGTCTGAGGCAAGGAGCAGGACATCGCTTTGCTTGCTGACGGAAAATTACAACCCGGGTAGAGTACCCCGGATTTGTTTTGGATTGTGTCGACCACCCATTTCGGCTGGTATTCGGGCATCATATTCAGAAAATCGGGAAGACTTGAGAAAAAGGCATCAAAGTGGGTATGAGAATTAAAAAGAACACGGTCTGTAACCAATGCCGTGGTAATGTCGGTGAAACCAAACTGAAAATCTCTGATCTCACCGGGCGCCAGCGGATAGGTAAGCTGATTCTCGTGGAAATAAACCAGTGAGGGAGGACAGGATTGCCCACAAAGCGCTTTAAAGTCCGACAGGCTCATGAGGTTTGTGGTGATCAACCCGTTGTAGTCATTAAGAAAGGGAATCTTTTTTACAAAGTATAAAGCCGCTCCCCGCATCCGCCATTTCCAGAAGCGGGCAGGCAGCGTAATAAGGTCAATTCTGTGCCGGGAATGAGCAATCAGGCCTTCGGCGAAATCCCGATGTGAACCGCCAAAAAAGGGTTCCAGGAATAGAAATTTTAAATGATCCACTACGGCTTATCCAGGCTTCATTTTCTCCTTAAGGGTTTTTATCATGTCCTGCTCTTGTTGGGATAACTTTTCGAATTTTACGTCAATTCCCTCTGGTATTCTACTGGCAACTTTACCGGCGATCATGAAAGAACTCTCGTAGTCTATCAAAAAGGTCAGCGAAATTTCCTGCCCAACGTAGAAGGATTCCCTGGTTTTAATAAACACGCCGTCGTCATTAATGTCTTGAATAAAACTTCTGTTGGAACCGTCTTCTGTATCGTACTCTACAGCTATCTGTGGTTTTTCACGGGATGTTTTCGTCACCGCTTCAACTCCTTTTTTTTCAATTGCAGGTTGGGAGCTGTCATCTATGAGATTTTTTATATTCAAAACTATAACGGTTATATTGTCTTCTCCACCGCGTTTGTTTGCCAGATCCACAAGGTGCCGGCAGGCTTTATCAGGCTTTTCTTTATTCACAACTTCAAGTATCTCCTCCGGAGAAACCTTATCACTTAAGCCGTCGGAACTTATTACCAGAGTATCGTCCTTGAAAACCTGAAGTTCGCAGATATCAGGCTTTACGGTTTCATTGACCCCCATGGCCCGGGTAAGCATGTGCCTGTACTGCATTCCCAGCGGCTCGGCTTTCTTGGGGGCCATTGCCGCAAGCTCGGCCATCATGGTGTGGAGTACGGAGAGTGTTTTTATATCCCCTTTTCGAATCAGGTAAATAGGGCTGTCGCCCACGTTGATTGCTATAAGGGTGCTGTCAGTGAAATAGACTGCCGAAACGGTGGAGCCCATGCCCTTATAGGATTCATTACTTTCGGATAACCGGTAAACTTTCCGGTTTGCCTGGTGGATAGCGGAATATAGATGTTTGGCCTCTTCGGAGAGCGTCTTGTCGATATCGGTTATTTCTTCGTTATTTATTTCTTCCTTGAATTTCATGTAGTCTCGAATGGACTCCACAACTATTCGGCTGGCCACTTCTCCGGCCTGGTGACCCCCCATCCCATCGGCCACCACATAAAGACCCATGTCATCATTGATAAACAGGGAATCTTCGTTACCCTTCCGCCTTCTACCTACATCTGTAATACCCGATGATTCAACGGCTACCATCTGAACTCCTTATTTTGTAACAGTTCAGCCACTAAGTCACAAAGAAGAGGGGAGATAATTAATAATTAATTGTTAATTATTAATTATCATTTTGGGTTTCTTGTCAATTTTAACGTGTCTCTTATTAAAAATGGAATAAAAAGAATCATATTATAATTTTAGTGTCTTAGTGGCTGAATTATTCAATTTTACGCGTTCATAATGTCTTTAAATAATTCGCAATTCCTTAATCCCTAAATTCCTGAATCCATGTAAAAAGGACTTTTTACATGGGCATCATGATTACTCCGTTGTAAAATGATATGCAAGATAATTTTAACGTCTCGGAATTTCTATCCCGCCAAGGCGGGAAAAATATATATCATTTACTAACCATTGTCCGCTTTCCGAGGTGTTGGAACAATGGGATAGTGGAATAATGGAATATGTAACCACAAAAAATGTAGCATCACTTACAATTTTTGTAGGTATGGCTATAATTGTCATTAGATTTAAATAGTTATATAAAAAGCCTTTATCCATTGAACCCCTGTCTGCGTGCGGACACGCACAGGCAGGCATCATTCCAATATTCCATT
>JAUVVL010000020.1 GCA_030604635.1 Desulfobacteraceae bacterium | reverse complement strand
CTAAATATTGTTAACAGTTTAATTTCACAACAGATTATTAATATTGCCAATGCATTATAAAAAATCTCAAACAAGAATTTAATTTTGCCCTTTACAGGTTGTAAAAATATCCGACATGCTTGTCTCCTATTTTCTTGAAAACCGCAGCATACATTTACCTTATTTCACCATAATTACAATCTATTAAAGTGATTTAGATATTTTTTCCATTTTTGGCACGACTGTTGCTAACTTCAATATTAAAAGCACCAATCAATAGGAAGATTTTTTAAAGATTTTAAAACACACTACAATCTGGAAGGAAAGGTTCAACGATGAAAAATCAAACTCAAAAAAAATTATTATTGGCCCTTGACGGATCTGAGAATTCCTTTGACGCGGTAAGGTATGTATGTGAACTCGACCCGTTTCATAAAATGAAGGTGGTTCTATTTAATGTTTTTGATAGAATGCCAGAGTTTTATTGGGATCTTGAAAAAGATCTTCACAGCCAATCAGCCAGAGAAATCAGTGCCTGGGCAATGCACCAAAGAGAAGTAATTCAAAAATTCATGAATAAGGCAAAACAGTCCCTTCTCGGTTCAGGTTTTTCTCAAGATTCAGTTATCGTAAAAATTCAAAATAGAAGTGACGGAATTGCTCGCGACATCATCCAGGAGGCCGAAGATGGGTATAGTGCTATTGCTATCGGGCGAAAAAGTATGGGCATCTATAAAGAGATTATTGTCGGAAGCGTCGCGACAAAAATCGTTGAGAAACTGGCTTTCATTCCTGTTTTGATGATCGGCAAAGTCGCCCTTAATGAAAATATTCTTGTCGCGCTCGACAGCTCGGAGAATGCCATGCGGGCTGTTGATTATGTGGCGACAACACTGGGTGGTTTCGATTTCAAAATAACCTTGCTCCATGTAATTCGCGGGGTCATGTATTCTCAGGCAGAAATTCCAGATTTTTTTTTACCCAAAATTTTCATTGAACGTGCTGAAAAAGAGATAAATGATGTTTTTGATAAAGCAAAACAATGTTTTACAGATGCAGGATTCAAATCAAACCAGATAACCACTAAAATAATTTTAGACGCCCACAGTCGCGCAGGAGCTATTATTCATGAGGCCAGAGAGGGGGATTACGGGACAATCGTATTAGGCAGAAGAGGTTTATCCAAGGTGCAGGAATTTATTTTGGGAAGGGTCAGTAACAGGATAATTCAAGTTATCAGGTACAAAGCGGTATGGGTGGTGACTTAAAGGAATGAAGTAAATCATTTTCACTGTTGAAAAAAAAGTGTTTCGATCATGAGCGCTATTAATCTGGACAAAATGTTCCACCCGAAATCGATTGCGGTTGTTGGTGCCAGCCAAAGAAATGGAAGCATTGGTCCCGACCTCATGCAAAACTTAATTCAAGGAGGGTACCCAGGAGAAATATATCCGATTAACCCGAATAGTAAAACAATATGGGAATTACCTGCCTATCCTTCCCTTCCGGACCTAAAATCTCAGGTTGATCTTACAATCCTGGACGAACCTATCACAACAGCACCTCAAATCGTTAAAGAATGCGCAGAAGCCGGAGTGGGGGGATTGGTCATCATTTCTACAGGGAGAAAAGAGCCCGGGTCAAAAGACCGAGAACTGGAGCTGGCTATTAAAAATAAAGCTGAGCATTCAGGTCTTCGCGTCATCGGACCCAATTGTTTTGGAATTATTTCCAGCCGCTCAAATCTTAATGCCAGCTTATCCTGTCATATGCCGCTTCCCGGGAAGATGGCTTTTATTTCACAAAGCGGTGCAATTTGTTCATCGGTGGCGCATTCTTTGTCGGTGCATTCTACTGGATAATCTACCGACGCAGGTTCAGAATAGGCAGCCTTTTCAATAAATAATCAAAGGAGATTTGTCATGTTAGTCAAGCATTGGATGAGCAAACCGGTTATCACCGTTGATGTAAATGATTCCATGAAAAAGGCAGCAAAGTTGTTAAAACAACATAATATCAAGATGTTACCGGTTATGGAAAAAGGTAAGCTTGTGGGAATCGTCACAGATCGGGATCTAAAAAGGTCGTCTGCTTCTGATGTAACCAGCCTGGAAATTCATGAAATCCAATATTTAATTTCTACTATTAAAGTTAAGGAGATCATGACCAAAGGCCCTATTACTGTTCCTTATGATTATACCGTAGAAGAGACGGCACAGGTGCTTTTAAAACATAAAATATCAGGGGTGCCTGTAATCGACCATGAAGAGGAAATGGTGGGGGCAGTCACCCAAACAGACCTTCTTAGAGTAATAATCTCACTAACCGGTGTTGATAGAAGAGGAATCCAGTTTGGCTTTGAGGTAGAAGATCGGCCAGGGTCGATTAAGGTCTTGACGGATACGCTCCGAGAATACGGCGGCCGCATGGCAAGCATCTTGACTTCCTATGATTTGGCCCCAGAAGGATTTCGCCGGGTGTATATTCGCATGTACAGTATTGATCGCTTCAAGCTCAATAGACTCAAGGATGAACTCGGGGAAAAAGCGAAAATGCTTTACATGGTGGATCGCCGCGAAATCAGAAGAGATATATATTAGGCTGCATTGTTCACCTACGTCCCTGGATAGTCTATAGTTTGCTCTTATTAGGCTACATATGAGGAAGGCCTGTGAAAAAAGAATTCAACATATTAATAGCTGATCGAAATCCCCATGTCAGAAAGTTCTTAAAACGTGAAATGATGACAGATGGCTATCGGGTTCGATTGGCTGAAAACGGCCGGCAACTCCTGAAATGGGTGTACCATCATGAACATCTTGATCTTTTGATCGTAGACCCGGACCTGCCCGATATAGATGTATTGTCCCTGGTGACTAAGCTGCGGGGTCGGATTCCGTTTTTGCCGGTGGTGGTTCACACTTTTCTTTCGGATTATTCTGACCATTTGGATGTTTTGCAGTCTTTTCCTTTTGTTGAAAAGAAGGGCAGTAGTATTGAGCACCTGAAAAAAGTAGTCTTTGATATCCTTCAAAAGTCAAATAAACCCTAACGTTGCATAAAATTTCATCTTCTTGACCGGTCTGCTCCCCGCCGCGAAGCACTGCCGTAAGGCAGAACCCCCGCCCTTTAGGGCGGGGAGCTTCACATAATTTCAGTTAAGCTGCATATTTACTAATCCGAGCGTTTTGATTTAGACATGGAGCGGGTTGCCCGAGGCAAATTGCAGCCGGCCGGTGATGGTTCTTGGCGAAACGCAGTACAGCGTCCCGTGCTGTCTGAGGCACCGCTGAAAGCGGGGCCGAGTTCACGGGACGCCCGTAGTGAGCCTTAGAACCATCCCGCATGGATGCGCCTGCCGAGGGCAATCTGAGACATGTCCACTTTATTATGCTCGCCTTAGTATATGTCGATGGCTTCGACATTTTAATGAGACGGCAGTTCATACAAATTATTATACGTCAAATATTATCTTAGCCTCCCATCCGGAAGGCCCGCTAATTACCTGGATTTGATGATAGGTTACCGCCTTGATTTCGGTTTTGATAACATGGCGATCAGGGGCAAATTGATCAAATTTTACTTTTGCAGACAGATCATTTTCTGAAAGAGATAGTATCCCAGCCGTTTTTACAAGCATCTCCTTGCCGTTCCAGAAGTACAACAGTTCTCTGAGCCAGTTTACCATAAGATCGGGCCAATCATCCCCTTCAACCTGGATATTACAGTCATCCAGCCCTTCCAACTTGTCAACTTCGGTAATCAAGTCGAACATAGCATGGGCGGCATTGGCAAAAAGCTCCTTTGAATCAGAGCCAAAAACATGTATGCCGAAGTCGGCAGTATGGTCTATCAACCTGTACTTCATAATTTTTTTGTGAATCCATCCACAGATTACACTGATTTTCGCGGATTATTAATAGATCCTAATCCAGACGAACCCCGAAAGCGGGACAGGCCCCGTAAGAGGGCCAGGCCGGAAAAGTGCCTAAAGTGAACTAAAGTTTGAAGTGCCTAAAGTTAAGGTGTCGCTTCGCTCCATCTTTTCATATAAAATTGGCAGAATTCCACAACTTTAGTCACTTTAGCTCACTTAACACTCGTTTAGTTAAGAAATTTTTTGCCATAAAAAACACAAATTTCAGAACTAAGGAACTATTAAGGTAATCCGTGTAATCTGCGGATCTAAATTTCTATTATCATTCCTGTTTTTTCTGTGCTGTATCCCCCTAATGTTTCTACTCTCTTTTTGAATGTCCTGGAGTTTATAATTTCAAGCAAAATCTGGATATTTTCCGTTTCAAAATGCTCCTCTGGAATAACAAGGTCGTACTGTTCAGTGACAACGGGGATAAAATCCAGATTCAGGGCCTTTGCCGCTGCATAGATTCCCAAACTCACATCAACTGAACCGCTGAGCACAGCCACTGCCACAGACATGTGGGTAAATTCTTCGTTCTCATATCCGCTAATGACGCCGGGATCGATATCCAGCTGCTTCAATCGGTAATCAAGCAGGATTCTTGTGCCGGAACCGGCCTGCCGGTTTATGAAAGTAATGTCTTCACGGCCAAGGTCCTCGATACCCTTGATCGACTTGGGATTCCCCGGCGGGATAATCAGACCCTGATCCCTTAGGACAAGATTTACCAATTTAACCCCGATGCCGGGCAGGTATTTTTTTATGTAAGATATGTTGTAAGAGCCGTCCACGGTATCCAGAAGATGTGATCCGGCTAGGTGGCAAACACCTTTTTTGATGGCCATCAGCCCGCCCATGCTCCCGACGTGGCTTGACGAAAGGGTAAGGCTGCTGTGTCCGGCCCGGATCTGATCGGCCAGGATGTCGAGGGTATTGTCATGGCTTCCAACCACAACAATGGCATTATTGACTGAAGACAGAGGGCGAAGTAGTTCAGCCAAGACAGGCTCATGAGGCTTTAAACCTTCAACGTGATTTGGAACCCGGATGATGCCGTCCGCTTCGGTTATGGTGGTGATACAACCTGCGCCCCGTGGCAGGGGAATCGCTACAATCCTGTTTCCGACAGCCCCTAATTTTACACGTAAAAATTCTTCGACGCCCAGCTTTGATGCGATTTTTCTGATGGGCTCAACCTGAACCCTGGTCCTCTCTTTTTCCGGCTGTTCAAGCATCAAGGATATTAACGGCCCGACAAACTGTTCAAAGGCAACGATTGCCGATACCGGATATCCCGGGATTCCAAAGACAGGCTTGTCATTTATTTTACCGATGACAACCGGTTTTCCGGGCATGATTGTTACGCCGTGAACCAGTACATGGCCGAGATCGCTGATGACATCCTTGGTATAATCCTCGGATCCGGCAGATGATCCGCCCACCATCAGGACCATGTTAAAATCGCTTTTGATTGCATCCTCAACCGCCTGTTTTATTTTTTGCGGATCATCTGTTATTATTTCATGTCGGACAAAGGTGCCGCCGCACGATTCGACAAGCTTTCCAAGAACAAAAGAATTTGTTTCAATAACCTGCCCCGGCTTAAGATCTTCAAGGGCTGATTCGCGCCAGTCCACGAGTTCCGAACCTGTCGGGATAACAAGTACTTTAGGCTTTGTCCTTACCGAGACGGTAAAAATGCCTCCTGATAGAAGGGCGCCCACGCAATAGGGTGTGATGACATGGTTCTGGGGGAAGAGAAGTTCGGTTGCCACAATGTCTTCGCCCACCTTTCGAACGTTCTGCCACGGGAATGCCGGGGCCTCGATCTCAACACGGCTCTGGTCCAGAACATTGACGTGTTCTATCATGATAACCGCATCGGTATCTTCAGGCATCACATGACCGGTATTGATATAAAAAGCATCCTTGCCGATGACGAGTTCCTTTGGCTTTGTTTCACCGGCTCCAAAGGTATTTGTTGCTTTTACTGCGATCCCGTCCATTGCAGATGAATAATAATTTGGGGAGGAAAGTCCGGCTGTCACCGGTTCTGCAAGTACCCGGCCAACCGCGTCCGGAACTGAAATCATCTCACTTGAAAGGACTCCGGAAAGCGGAAACTGCTCAAAGAGGATTTCGCGAGCCTCTTTCAGTGTCTTCATCTTTAAATATATATTACGACTTTTATTCATAATTTTTCCATTGAATCTGCTGTGTTTTCCACCACGAAGAGTTAGAAGGTAACTTCTCAATAAGTGATGGTAAATAAGATGATAAAAGACCTACCCACTGATAATAAACTATAAAAAATCTGGAACTCGCATGCAAGTGAGCCTAAAGAAAAAACAGTGGCCAATCCTTTAATACCAACTGTTTAATGGCGTCAATCATATGTCAAAAGATGAATCTTGTTATTAGCTGTTTTTTCTTAAGGCTCTCTAACACGCTCAAACAACCAGCTCTTTTACATTTTATCACCAGTGGGCTCCAGAATTTATTGAGAAGTTACAGAAGTAATTATAAAACCATTCGTTTTATTCCATCTTTAAGATATTGGACCACGATTTGATAATTCATCAAATTTCATGCTTCGTGCCTCTTCGTGTTCTTCGTGGTTTTAATAGCCTATACACTTACAGAGGCATAACCTCAACCTCCGTCCCCTTGTCCAGACCCTCCGTGTTTATCCCGATCTCGATCAGGCCGTCGGCCCGTACCATGGTATTGATCAGGCCTGATTTGCCGAGGATCGGTTCAGCCCACAGAACACCGTCTTTTTTTATTAACCTGACGCGGGTAAAATCTATACGCCCCTGGGCAGATGATATATTTCTGGTGAGCAGGGCGGGGAGTTTGAATTTTTTTATATGTTCCAAGGAAAGGCCGCCGATATGCTCGATAAAGGGCCGGACAACAACTTCAAAAACAACCATGGCTGAAACCGCATGTCCGGGCAGCCCCCAAAAAGCCTGGTTTCGGGACCTGGCAAGAATTGTGGGTTTGCCGGGGCTTATGGATATGCCGTGCACAAGTATATCGGCATCAGGAAGTGCGGAGAGCACCTCAATAGTAAAATCGCGGGTGCCTACAGAACTTCCCCCGGATATAAGGACCATGTCTGCTTGGGCCAGAGCAAGTGTACATTTCTCGAATAGATCGTCAAAATCATCGCGAACAATTCCGAATATTATCGGAACAGCACCGGCCTTCATAACGAGTCCGGACAAGGTATATGTATTGATATCGCGAATCTGACCGGGACCTGGAGTTTTATCGACCGGCACAACCTCGTCTCCCGTGGAGATGATACCGATTACAGGTTTTTTGTAAACGCTAACAGTCACCTTTCCGAATGCGGCCAAAAGGCCTGTTTCCTGAGCCCTTAGCTTCTGGCCGCCGGAAAGGAGGATATCACCCTTTTTTATATCTTCCCCCTTCTCCAAAATATTCTGGCCCGGCGCGACACTCTTGTATACCTCAATGCTTGTGTCGTCTATGGCTTCCGAATGCTCTATCATTACAACACTGTCAGCGCCGTCCGGCAACATACCGCCGGTTGAGATCCTGGCGGCCTCACCGGCTACGACGGAAAAGTCTGGAGATTCTCCCATGGCAACATTGCCTTTGATGCTAAGATATGCCGGATTTGTTTCTGACGCGCCAAAGGTCGAAGAAGCAGGGACAGCATACCCGTCCATGGTAGACCGCACAAAATCCGGAAGGTCGATGTCAGAAATAATGTCCGCGGCAAGGACCCTTCCGGTTGTTTCGTGGAGCGGAACGTCTTCGGTTTTAACCTGAGGAAATTCAGATACGTATTCGAGGACCTTTTTTAAGTCCGTAACTTTGAAAAATTCTTTCATATAATATAATAAAACAGATCGTATAAATCCGTTAATCTCAATCCGAACATCTATTACCAGAAAGATCGAAACAGTTCAAACAATTGGGCGGAATTTCATCGCTGAGACCGGCCAGAAGATTTTCAGCGGCCATCTGTGCCATCCGGGTGCGTGTTTCAATTGTTGCGCTCCCTATGTGAGGAAGAAGGACCACATTATCGAGGTCTGAAAGGCCCGGAGTGAGTTCAGGTTCGTTTTCATACACATCCAGACCAGCACCGCATATTACCTGGTTTTTCAGGGCTTCCAGAAGACTCTTCTCATCAACCACCGGCCCCCGTGAAGTGTTAATCAGATATGCAGACGGCTTCATTAGATTCAGTTCTTTCTGCCCGACAAGGTGGGTGGTTTGCGGTGTAAGGGGTACGTGCAGAGAGACAAAGTCAGATTCTTCAAGCAGTGTTTTAAAACTTGCATATACTACATTAAGCGCTTTTTCTTCTCCCCTTTCCAATCTTTGGCGATTGTAATAGATCACTTTCATGGCAAATCCAGCAGCCCGCTTTGCCACTCCCTTTCCGATTCGACCAAGCCCTATAATTCCGAGAATCTTCCCTGTTATATCCTGCCCCAGGAAATGCAAAGGAGCCCAGAATCTGAATTCACCGGCCCTTGTATTTCTGTCTCCCTCAACCAACCTTCTGCCAGAAGCCAGTATCAGAGCAAAGGCCAGATCTGCTGTGGAATCGGTAAGCACACCCGGCGTGTTGGTAACCGGAATACCCCTTTCGGTTGCTGCATTAATATCTATATTGTTGAAACCTACGCCGTAATTGGCAATTATTTTAAGACGGGGAGCACAATTCAGCAGTTCCGTGTCAATTCGGTCGGTAACCATGCACAACAGACCTTCTTTGTCACCGATACGTGAGAGCAGACTTTCTCTGTCCATGGGCTTGTTCTTGCTGTTGATTTCAACATGATGATCTTTTTCAATTAATGTCACGACCTCGTCGGGAAGCCGTCCTGTTGCAAGAACCTTCATGTTCAACTCCTTTCTTGCAGTTGAATTTGTCCAATATTTTAAAATGCCGATCTTTCTACCGGAAGTTTTTTAAATTAACAATGATGGCTTCGTGAAAAGTCCAACTTTTGCGTTGCGCTTCATTTCGTTGTCATTGCGGTGTACGCTAAGTACGCACCCTTCTGGTACCGCGTTAGCGGGATGACACAAAATTCGCGCGCCTTGAATTTGGAGCTTTTTACTTTGCCATCGCAATTTTGACTTTTTACGAAATCGTCAACAATGATAGACTCGTAAAAAGTATTTCGCGAACGACATTGAGCATTTTTGGAAAAAAGATTCAGGATGAGTGAAGCGTTAAAATCGCGAACTGTTTGAGGGTGTTAACCCGAGTTTTCGCGATTTAGAGGAACGAATCCTGAATCCCAAAAATGCTCGCGGAGAGAGCGAAATAGACTTTTTACGAAACCATTAACAATAATTATAACAGGAAGCAAGGATTTGGTCAAAAGGTGATTTGATATTTTGTTCGCCTGAATAGTGGCTTGCAAAATCCTGGGAATAACGTATAATTGTTAAGATTCATATGAAGAGTTGACCTGATAAATAGACTATTGCGCCGAAGTGAGAACCATGTCCAATGAAATAGAATCGCAGATGCCCGCCCAGCGTTCAAAAGAACCTGATTTTCTCACCCAGACCAGGTTCGAAGTGCTCGGCCTCCCCTCCGAAGTCCTGACCGGCTTGAAAGAAGCTGGTTTTATATACTGCACCCCGATTCAGGCCCAGGTCCTGCCAGTGTCCCTGACCGGACGAGATATAGCTGGTCAGGCCCAGACCGGCACCGGCAAGACGGCCGCTTTTCTGGTGACGGTCTTTACCCGGCTTTTGGGCTTGTCACAACGGAATGCCGGTCTCCCGGCGGCCCTCATTGTAGCTCCCACCCGGGAACTGGCGCTCCAGATTTACGAAGACGCCAGGATCCTGGGCCGCCATACGGGATTGAGCCCGGCCCAGATCGTCGGAGGTGTTGATTACCACAAGCAAGCTAAAATACTGCGCCAGGGCGCGGACATCATCATCTGCACACCCGGCAGGATAATCGATTATTTCAAGCAGGGCATCTTCAAAACCGCCGGCATCAAGATCGTGGTCATTGATGAGGCTGACCGTCTTTTGGATCTTGGTTTTTCCAAAGACATGCGCTATATCCTGCGCAATCTTCCTCATTATGAAAAAAGACAATCCATGCTTTTTTCGGCCACCCTCTCCTACCGCGTCATGGAACTGACTTACGAATACATGAACCTCCCCGAGTTTGTCTTTATAACACCGGAAGAGGTAACCGTAGAGGGGATCGAACAATCCCTGTTTCACATCGACTCAAAGAATAAACTACCACTTCTTTTGGGTTTACTGAATAGGGAGGATTGGAGCCGGCTTCTTATCTTTGTCAACACTAAGGTCGGCGTTGGGTGGCTCGCGAAAAAGCTCAATGGAAACGGCTGGCCGGCCGAAGGTATCACCGGCGATTTGCCTCAACGTAAACGTTTCAGGCTGATGGAGCGGTTTAAGAATGGCCGGATTAAGATTCTGGTAGCCACAGATGTAGCCTCTCGTGGCATTCACGTTGAGGATATCAGCCATGTCATAAACTACGATCTGCCCCAGGACCCGGAGAACTATATTCACCGGATTGGAAGGACCGGCAGAGCAGGAAAGACCGGCCAAGCCTTGTCACTTGCATGCGAAAAATACGTTTTTCATCTCGAGCCCCTTGAGGAGATGTTGGGCTACAAGATCCCGGTAGTATGGCCGGAAGACGACTGGTTTGCCAAAGACAAATCAAGGCCGATTTCAACCGGACGAAAGGATCGGAGGAGAAGTCCGTTTCAGGGGAGTGCCCGTCGAAAGGAAGTAAAGCGTTCTACCCGACGGAAGACCCCCAAAGAAATCAAGAGAAGTTCCCATCCCGGCAGTATATTCGGTTTTGCACCGGAGCCAAAAGCCCCGGCCAAGCCTGAGGCCGTAACGGCTCAGGTCGAACCGGCAAAGAAAAAGAGAAAAAGACGCCGCTGATCTTACTTGCCCGCAGGAAGCATTCCAAAACAAGATTTATTCCCAAGAAGAATTCGGGCTTGATAAGCTGCCGGCTAGAACCGGTGTTTATAGTCGGTATCTTTGCAATGTCCAGATGGAAATGGATGTCTATAACTTCGAAAAAATAAAGTTTGAAAGGCAGAATGAGCCGGGGAAATTGGTCCGGTTCTGTCGAATCTGTGAATTCGCATGCCCAGGTGGAAAGTCGAACTAAATGATTTCGGATTGCGTATTTCTGATTCTTATAAGGCTTTTTAATCCTTATAAATAATTTTAGGCACCCCGGATAAATAGTTTTCAAATTTAACAGGGCAAGTTTTAGATCATTTTAGACATTTTAAATTTACATTATGTCGCTTGGACGGCTTGGCGTTCTGCCAAAAGGTTGTCAAGCCAATCCGGATCCATCTCCGGAACCGATGAGAGCAATAACTCCGTGTATTCGTGGTGAGGAGGCGTTAGAATCTCCTGCTTCTCTCCCTGTTCAACAATTTTGCCTTGCAACATGACAACAATCTCATCGGATATTGCTTTTACAGTTGCCAGATCATGGGTAATAAAAAGATAGGATACGCCAAGGTCGTTTTGGAGACGCTGCAATAGTTTCAATATCTCCTCGGCGACAAGCTGATCCAGGGCCGACGTTACTTCATCGCAGATAATCAAGTTGGGATTAGCCGCCAGGGCGCGGGCGATGCATATCCTTTGCTTCTCTCCTCCAGACAGTTCCGCAGGATAGCGATCTATATATTTTTCAGACAACTCGATCTTTTCTAAAAGATCTATAATCCTGTCTTCTCTTTCTTTTCCACTCATGCCGAAGTAAAAAGAGAGCGGGCGGCCGATAATCTTTCTTACCTTATGTCTGGGATTGATGGCCGTGTCCGGCATCTGATAAATCATTTGCATTTGTCTGAGACTTTCGCGATCGCGTGATTTTAAAGCCGGCGGCAGTTCCTTCCCATCGAAGATAGTTTTACCCTGAAGCGGCGGCAGCAAACCGGTTATCACCCGGGCCAGAGTGCTTTTACCGCTGCCGGATTCGCCAACCAGTGCGACGGTCCTGCCGCGTCTAATTTTAAGGTTAATATCTTCGAGCACCATCTCCTTTCCAGTGTAACTTGCCGACACGTTTTGAACTTTCAGAATAACATTGCGGTCATTGTCGTTTTGATCAGAGTGCTTCCTGAATGTACGAACGGATAATAGTTGTCTGGTATATTCTTCTTTTGGATTATCCAAAAGTTCTCTGGCATCACCTTCTTCAACAAGATTCCCGTATCTAAGTACCATAATGCGGTCGGCCAGTTGCGCCACCACTGCCAAATCGTGGGAAATATAGATAGCCGCCATATCGAATTGCTCGGTTATATGTTTAATGGCGGCAAGAACCTCGATCTGTGTTGTAACATCCAACGCCGTTGTCGGCTCGTCAAATACGATGATATCCGGTTGGCAGGCCATGGCCATGGCCACCATGGCGCGTTGAAGCTGACCGCCTGAGACCTGATGGGGGTAGCGGTAACCTATCCTTTCTGGATCCGGCAGCAGGAGACGTTGGTAAATGTCTATAGCTTTTTTTTCCGCTTCGGCAAAACTCATCAGGCCGTGCTGAATCGGTGCTTCGGCATACTGTTTTATGAGCCGATGCGCAGGATTAAATGAGGCTGCGGCGCTTTGGGCGACATAGGCGATACGCGTGCCTCTGATTTTTCTTTTTAACTCTTTCGGTGCGCCGACCAGTTCCATGCCGTCAAAAACAATCGAACCGGAGGCGATTCGGCAACCCTGCCGGGTGTAACCCATGGCTGCGAGCCCGATGGTCGATTTTCCCGCTCCGGACTCCCCTATCAGACCGAGAACTTCGCCTCTATCAAGAGTAAGATTGATGCCATTGACGATGGGCATCCATTTCTCATTACTGAATCCTTCTATCTGCAAGTTTTTAATAGTCAGTAGTTTTTCCATAACATTCTAACCCGGATAAACCGGAAAAGTTGCAAGCGAGCTAAAGTTAATCTTTCAATCCACTGGCGATGTGCAGAAACCAGTCGACAATTAAATTGACGCCTACCGTCAAGAAGGCAATCGCTCCCGCCGGCCATAGAGCGGTAAAGATGCCGAAGGTGATGGCGCCGGCATTTTCCCGTACCATGCCGCCCCAATCCGCTGTAGGGGGTTGAATACCCAGACCCAGAAAGCTCAGGGCGGCGATGAATAAAAATATGAAACAAAAACGTAAACCGAATTCCGCAACCAGCGGCGGCATGGCATTTGGCAGGATTTCGTGGCGCATGAGCCACCAGATTCTTTCACCGCGAAGCTTGGCCGCTTCAACAAATTCCATGACTTCAATATCCATGGCCACAGCCCGCGACAGGCGATACACCCGTGTAGAGTCAAGTAGTGCGATCACAAAGATTAAAGCAATTATGGACGTCCCGGTAACTGACAACACCATCAAGGCAAAGATAAGGGTCGGAAAGGCCATCAAAATGTCGATAATGCGGCTGAGCGTTAAGTCAGTCCAGCCGCCAAGCGTGGCTGCAAAAAATCCGCAAATCGTGCCGACTAAGAAGGAAAGCAGTGTGGTGATAAACGCTATCGCAATGGTATTGCGAGCTCCGTAAAGTAAACGGGTAAACATATCCCTGCCCAGATGATCCGTACCCAATAGATGGTCTTTGCTCGCAGTAAGCCAAATGTCGCCAACGATTTCCGTTTCACTGTATGGGGCGATAACCGGTACAAATATCGCAGCGGCAATATTAATCAGTATCATTGCAAGGCCGATACGAGCGCTTAGCGGAGATTGTCTGAGCAATTTGAAAAACGCCATCAGAATACTTTTCCTTACCTGGGATTTCGCAGCCTGGGGTTGCTGATAATTGAGAGCACATCAGCCAAAAGATTAAGCCCGATGTAAACGGACGCAAAAATAAGGCCGCTGGCCTGGACAACCGGGATGTCACGCTTCGATACCGAGTCCACCAGCAGCTGCCCTAACCCCGGATATACAAATACCACTTCAACAACCACAACGCCGACGACAAGATAAGCCAAGTTAATGGCGACCACATTGATCACCGGTGAAAGCGCATTAGGAAATGCATGCAGAACGATGATCCGCATGCGCTTGATGCCTTTTAGCCTGGCCATCTCAATAAACGGACTTGCCATGATGTTGATAATCGCCGCGCGGGTCTGGCGCATCATATGAGCAACAACAACCAGTGTAAGCGTCATGCAGGGTAAAAAAATTGCGTGAATCTTTTCCAAAAGCGACATTTGTTCATTGATGTTGGAAATACTTGGAAAAATAATTAGTTGCACCGAGAGCAAGGCGATTAGAATATAGGCCACAAAGAACTCGGGGAATGAAATCGTACTGAGCGTGACCATAGAAATTATACGGTCAAACAAGCTGTTGCGGTAAAGCGCGGCCAGTATCCCCAAGATAATTGAAACCGGTACTGCGATCAATGCCGCCACAGTCGCCAAAAACATCGTGTTGGCGAAACGCCAGCCGATCAGATCGGCAATCGGGCGCCCGTTGGCAAGAGAAGTGCCGAAATCACCCTGAAAAAAGTCACCCAGCCAGGTGAAGTATCGAATATGCGGGGGAAGGTTGAGTTTCAATTCCCTGCGAAAGGCCTCAACGGTTTCCGGTAATGCCGACTGACCCAATATAGCCTCAGCCACATCGCCCGGGAGCAACTCCACGCCCAAGAAAATTAAAAGAGAAATAATGATAAGGGTCAAAAGTCCGAACGCGACGCGTTTGGCCACCATCGTGCCAAGTGAATCCATATTTTCAATTCATTTAAGCTCTTATGTCTAAAAGAATTTCGGTTTTAATTAAAACCACGAAGGACGCGAAGAAACCTGCCCGACGGCTGGCAGCCTGCCCGCCGGCCGGCAGGCGGGGCGGGCACGAAGATAGTATTTTATGATAATTCCTTCGTGATCTTCGTGCGCTTTGTGGTTAAAAAATCAATTGAGATAGTGGCACAACTTAAGTTGGAATCAATCTCATGGAGTTGTTTCGATTTAAGCGAACCACCAGCGTTCACAGCACCGTTGACCATCCTGTTCCCAGTTGCCTGCGACTTTGGTAAATTTTAGTTTAGAAGTAGCAGCCTCAACATAATCCTTAAAAGCCGGTATGACCACTCCGCCTTCATCACGAACGATCTTCTGGCATTCCACGTACATTTCTCGTCGCTTTTTATCGTCAATCTCAGCTCGAGCGGCCTTGAGCAGCTTGTTAAACCGGTCGTGTTTCCAGTACGTATCGTTCCATTTGGCGTCTGCCGCATAAGCTGTGGAGAACATCCAGTCTTCGGTGGCACGGCCACTCCAGTAGCAGGTACACCAGGGTTTTTTCAGCCAGACATTGCTCCAGTACCCGTCCTTCGGTTCCTGAACCACATCGATCTTGATGCCGGCCTTGGCAGCATGTTCTTTGTAAAGAACCGCAGCATCGACTGCACCGCCAAAAGCCGCGTCCGAAGTATGCAGCTTGAAGGCGTGTCCTTCCAATCCGGCTTTATTCATATGGAACTTGGCCTTGTCCGGATCAAATGTTCTCTGTGGCAGTTCCGAGGCATGGTATCGCTGGGATGGCGCGATGGGATGGTCGTTGCCGACACTGCCGTAGCCGCACAAAATCAATTTCAACATTTGTTCGCGGTCGATGGCATACTTCAAAGCGAGTCGGACATCATTGTTGTCAAACGGTTTCGTGTCGGTACGCATGGGCATCGTGTAATGCCGAGTTCCGGTAACGCGAATGATTTGAATGCCGGGTACTCTTTTCAGCAGATGAACGGTTTTCAAATCACACCGGTTTATGAAATCGATCTGGCCTGTCTTTAATGCATTGGTTCTGGCACTCGTATCCGCTATGCCGATGGTCTCGACCTCGTCGAAATGGGCGCGACCTTCCTTCCAGTAGTTGGGGTTTCGTTTGGTTAACGCCCTGACGCCGGGCTCGAAACTGACAAGGGTATAGCCGCCTGTGCCTATACCGTCCTTTGCAATATTTGCCGTTCCGGCAGGGAAGATCGTTAGATGATAATCACTCATGATAAACGGAAAGTCGGCGTTGCCGCCTTCTAAAGTAAACACCACCGAATATTTTCCATCGGCCTTGATCTCCTTGATGGGATCAACAATGCCTTTGGCGGCTGATTTTGAGTCTTTTCCTCGATGATGATTGATGGAAAATACCACATCTTCGGCATCCAGGGTTTTGCCGTTGTGAAATTCAACACCCTTGCGAAGCTTGAAAATCCATTTCGATGCATCGGGCGTGGATTCCCAGCTTTTGGCCAGTTCGGGAATGGGGTTTCCATCGGCATCAATTTCAACCAGGCAATTCCTAAGCTGCCACCCGACGTTCTGCATAAAGGCATCTTCAAACAGGGCTGGATCTAAAGAATCGGTGGTCGAACCACCGGCTATACCCAGTCTAAGCCGACCTCCTTTTTTGGGTGCTGCGGCCTGCGCCGGGGTGGTCAACAACGCCGGAGACACCGCGGCCATAAGGCCCAAAGCAGATGCCTGGGCCAAAAACTCACGGCGGGTAATATTTCCCTTTGTAAACAAAGCTTCTAATTCCTTGAGTTTTGACATAATTACCTCCTTTCAACGGTCAAGATATTTACTTAATTGCTTAGTTGGAAGATTTTTGCTTTTTCTGCCAAGAAAATTCATTACTTACAAAAGTATGAAGTGATCTAAAGTGATCTATAGCTATTCTCAAAATAACGTTCCAAATAAGATTGATCGGTTTCAAACATTCGCGTTTGCTGGTTTGCCTCTTTTGATCGGTTCTAAGCTCGCTTCACTAAATTGCAAAAACTCGGGCTGACGCCCTCAAATCCCGCTTGCAGCGGGACAATTTGACGTTCCGTTTCGCTAAGAACCGTTAAGCAAAGCTGCAAAAGGCTTCACGCGAATCCATGAAACTGATCTATTAACAAACGGAACATATTTTTGAGAACAAGTATAGTTTATAAAAATAGCCAGAAAAATATTCCGATATGCCTTTGTGGTAAATCATTCTGGCTTCAGTTTCATACTCTGCTCCGCATAAGATTATTAAATATTAATAATTTAGATCAAAATAGTCAATATCTAAATAGTATAATTAATAAATATAAAAAAATGAATGGTTCGGACTGTTTACAGCAGGTTCACTCATTTTATCTGGTTGTAGAACAAATGCTATATTTTATAGATTTTCAAATATAATCTAAAATCTCTCGGGCGGGCAACTTGGGTGATCTGTTTGAACCGTATCAAAAATATAGATTCAGCAGGTTACCAGCTTCTCCTGGTATTCCTTGATTTTATTAATCAGTACCGGAACAAACTCCCGGCAGTCATCAACTACGCCATAATCCACCTGTTCAAATACAGGTGATTTGGCATCGTTATTTATGGCCACCATAACTTTTGCTCCTACGATGCCGACCATATGCTGCAATTCACCTGACAAACCCACACCGATATAGAGTTCCGGGCTTACAATTTTGCCGCTTTGTCCGACCATCGTCTCAAGTTCGGCCCAGCCTTCATCAACAGCCGGCCGTGTAGCGCCAAGGGCGGCATTTAGTGTTTCCGCCAGATCAGCTATTTTGCGCCATCCTTCCAGGTCACCGGCACCGGCACCGCCGGCAACAACGATGGGTGCCGATTCAAAAGATACACCTTGCGGCTTTTCACGTATGATTTCCAGAGTTTGAATCCTACGAGGAATATCATCCGGAACTTCAAGCGCTATAATTTCTCCTGTCCTGTTCTCATCCATTTCTGGTTTAGGGAAAACCCCTGCTGCGATGGTAGCCATCTGGGGCCGTTTTTCCGGACAGATAATCGATAGCAGTCCTCCATAGGCAGGAATTATACTCTCTAATATTTTGTTCTCATCTAACACCAGATCAATGCAGTGAGCCGTCAATCCTGTTCCCAGTCTGGCTGCCACCAGGGGAGCCAATTCTCTTCCCATGGATGTAGAACCGATAAGCACGATTTCCGGCTGCCGCTCTTTTGCGAGTTTGACAATAATTTCAGTATAAATTTCCGGCTGATAATGTGCCAGGTCGGGGGCGTTGCCCAGATAGACTCTGTCGGCGCCGGCTGCAAACAATTGGCGGGTTTGTTCGTTCATCTTATCTCCCAGAAGAACTGCTTCCACGGAAGTCTCCAGCTCAATAGCCAGTTTCCGCGCGTGGGCGATGAGCTGGAGCGATACATCCAGAATCCGGCAATCAATCTGCTCGGCAATGACCCATACAGATCCGGGTTGTTTCTTCATTGTTGTTTTCGATCCTTTCTTCATATTAAGCCTGTATCAGCCAGCTTTTGGACCAATTGTTCGGCTTTTTCTTCCCTTGTGCCGGTGATTATTTCAACTGTCCGCTTGCTGTCAATGGTGGCAAGATTTGAAATAATTGTCGGTGATCCCTTTTGGCCGGCAGATTCTTCCGGCACCGCCAATTCATCAATTCCCCACTGGGTAATCTCTTTTTTTCTGGCCTTGATAATTCCTGAAAAGGTGAGTGATCTCGGAGTATTCAGATCTCTGGTTACAGTAAAGACGGCCGGAAGTTTTACCCGCACCAGGCGGTATCCATTTTCCAGACCAGCCTTTACTTTCCACCATTCTCCATCATATTCGACAATCTCATTTACCCTCGTTACCACCGGTATCTTTAAAAAGGTGGCCATTTCAGGCCCGACCCACTCCGTACTGCCGTCGCTGCTGGCCATCCCGCACAAAACCACATCATATGGGCCGATTTTCTCAATGCCTTTGGCAAGGGTATATGCCGTGGCATAGGCATCAGCGCCGCCAAAAGCCCGATCGGAAAGCAAAAAGCCCTGGTCAGCGCCCAGGGCCAGACATTCCTTGACAATATTATCTGCCGGAGGAGGCCCCATACTGAGTATCGTAATATGTGCATCGAGCTGCTCTTTAAGCTGGAGAGCCGCCTCCATTGCATTTTTATCAACCAGGTTCAGTACAAACGGAACGTCACTCCTCGTGAGGATTTTGGTGGCAGGATCTATTTTTATTTTGTGAGCTTCTTTGGGATCAGGAACCGCTTTAACACACACGACAATTTTGAGCATTGTAATCAATCCTAACCCGGACAAGCCGGATGCAAATTTGATTTGCCACAAAGTCACAAAGACACAAAGGGAAATATTTTATTTATTATTATATTTTCTTCGTGCCTTAGTGCCTTAGTGGCGAAATGTAAAAAGTTTACCACAAAAAGTGCAAATTTTAGAACTAATGATCTATGAAAGCACCCAACGGGCGATAATGACCTTCATAATATCGGAAGTGCCTGCAGACGGCCCCAGTACAAAGGAATCGCGTAAATAGCGACTAACCGCATATTCTTCCATGCAGCCATAGCCGCCATGAATGTCAACGGCCATTTTTGCCGCTTTCTGCGCTGCTTCTGTCGTGAAATATTTTGCCACGGCGAATTCGTTGCTTGACCGCATGCCTTTATCCTGCATGGATGTCGCTCGATATCCCAGCAGGCGCCCTGCCTCCAGATCGATTTTCATGTCTGCCAGTTTATTTTGAATCGTTTGTAAATTACTGATAGGCTTTCCGTAAAGAATTCGTTCATTTGCGAATTTAACCGATGCTTCCAGGCAAGCGGCATGCAGCCCCAAGGCACAACCGACCATTCCGCCTCTGCCAACATCACCAATGGCAGCCAGTGCAACGCGCATGCCCTTTCCTTCCACTCCCAGCAGGTTTTCACTGGGAATACGGCAATTTTCAAATGCCAACTCACCGGTATTACAGCCGCGCATTCCCAGTTTATGTTCTTCCCGGGTGGGCTTGAATCCTTCCATTCCTTTTTCTACAATAAAAGCGTTGAATGCTTTTGGATTTTCCTCATCCTTGGCCAGAACGGTAATGGTATCGGCAATATGTGAGTTGGTGATGAAGCATTTTCGGCCATTTAGAATGTAATCGTTCCCTTCTTTCCGATATGAGGTACGGATACCGGTGGGGTCTGACCCCCCGGTCGCCTCGGTGACAGCGACCGATGCCAGCAGTTCACCTTTTGCCAGAGCCGGCAAATATTTCTTTTTCTGCTCTTCGCTGCCGAATTGTATAATGGGTTCAATACCCAGGGCAAAAATCTGAAGCATCATGCCCGTTGCAACCGAAACCTTACTGATTTCTTCCAGGGCGATAAGGCGGGCAGTATATCCCAAACCAAGGCCGCCATATTCTTCCGGAATGGTCAATGCCATCATTTCGGCCTCACCAAGAGCTTTGACAACTTCGTCGCTGGCCTTTTCTGTTTCTTCCATTTCAGGAACCTTGTCAGCGACCTTGGTTTCTGCAAATTCGCGTGCCGCTTTCCTGAACATCTCCTGTTCTTCGGTAAAAGTAAAATCAATCATTTTTGCTTTCCTCCTTTTATGATTTTAGTTTTTCAAGATAGTCGATTAGGGTGTTGATCGATCTGTTCAGGCTTTCATTCGATTTATCAACGCCATACATTACAGTAGCGCCCAACATACCGACAAACAGCATTTCGGTTATAGCGCTGGTGCTCACATTATTACTCAATTCACCCGATTCCCTGCCCTCATCCAAAAGCCTTTTGATCATGGCTTTAAGGCCAACAAACCCTTTGTTAACCTCTCTGGACAAATGGGGGCGCTGGTCATTGAGTTCAACGATAAAAGTAATAAAAATACAGCCCCCGGGAAAATTCTCGGCATCTTTTAGATACAAGTCCCTGAAGTTTTCCAGGAACTTTTTAATTTTCCCAATGGGATCTTCAATCTCATCCAGGCCTGTAAGATTCTTTTCACGCCAAATTCTTTTCGCCTCATCCAGAACCTGAAAGAACAGATCCTCTTTGCTTTTGAAATGATTATAGAATCCGCCCTTTGAAGTGTTTGCTGCTATTAAGATATCGTGAATAGAGGTGTTTAAAAACCCTTTCAGAGAAAAGAGTTTCAAAGACTCGTGGATAATTTTTTCTTTTAATTTCATTATGCATGCCTTTCCCGGGGCAAAGAGACAGACCGGTCGGTCTTAATATCCCTAATATTCTATTCCTTTGTTGTCAAGCACTTTATTAAGCTGTTATCAGTCTCGCTTTGCGTTGAATTAAAAGTGGTGGCGAATGGATTTCTTCTCTCGATCTGGAGAATCTGATGGGCCAGCATGAAGCTGTGCTGGAATCGGCGGCCATTGGCATACCAGATGAAAAGTGGGGAGAGCGGCCCTTTATTATTGTAGCGCTTAAACCTGAATTTGAGGGTAAAGCCACCGAGGATGATTTATACAGTTTATGAAAAAGTTCGTCCAAGAAGGAAAATTGCCTAAATACGGCATTCCCGATCGTTATGAGTTTGTGAACGAAATTCCCAAAACAAGCGTGGGCAAATTAGATAAAAAAGTGCTTAGAAAAATATTCGGCAAATAATCTCACAAATTTATCCCACTTGTCTGGCTGCCTGCGTCATATTTTTCAGCTTTGCAAGTACGATTTCTCGATTCAACATGCCCAGCCCGCAATCCGGCGCCACCATCAATCGCTGCGCATCAATATGATCCAAAGCTTCCTGGAGCCTAACTGCAATCTCCTCGGCAGGTTCCACACGGGATCGAGCAATGGCAATCACTCCCAAAATGACAGTTGTGTTCTTAAACTGTTCCAACAAAGACAGATCATTATGCCGATGGGCGTCCTCGATCGACACCGCATCAATCTCTGCATCATCCAGCGGAGGGGCTAAACGAAAATACTCTTCGGACGCGGCTTTGGGGAAATTCTCATTATCCACAACATCCGGGTACCCACAGCACATGTGCATTCCCCTTTTCACCTCTTTAGGCACACCATGGAAACAACGTTCCAGATTTTCAACCCCGAACGACAGCGCTTTCTCCGGTTCCCGGGAGAACAACGGTTCATCCACCTGTATCCACCTGCAACCCTTTTCTGCCAATACACGAATTTCTGCATTCAATGCCTCGGCCAAATCCTGACCCAACTTCCTTTCATCTCCGTAATATGCATCCGACAACGAGTCAGAAATTGTCAACGGGCCCGGCACGGTAATCTTTATCGGTCGATCGGTAACAGACTGGGCGATCTGCCAATCCCGTGGCAGAAAGTGATCCTTGGCCTGAACCGGCCCTACAATCGTGGGTACCGATACTTCCCATGCACCGGATCGCATGACTTTTTTAGTCAACCGTGTAAAATCAATCCCTTGCAAGTGCCGGCAATGATAGTGAATATAGTTTTCCCTTCGAATCTCACCATCTGTTGGAACATCGATGCCTGCCTGTACCTGATCTTCCACAACCTCGCGAGTTGCCCGATCCAGCAGCTCCTCCACTTCCTCCTGACGACCGCGCAAGTATTCTTCATAGGCTTCTGTCGGATCCTTGATTACGGTGCTCTCTTCCTGAAACCAATCCGGAACAGGTACATACTCCGGCTTCGGATATGATCCAATGGTTGTTGTCAATAAAGCCATGATTTTCACCCAATCTTAAAAAGATTTATTGAGTTCTGGAAAACCCACCCTCTGGGCGTGGTGGAAGCTCTATTTACTTTAACAAAACTGAAATAGATTCTTTGCGGTTACGATTCGCGGTTTTTTTCGTTACTGACATCATGGATGGGGTTATAATGTAACTCTAGAAATGCGTCGTCAACTCCCTTAGCGTCGATCAGGTTGAGAATTTGATTCATCACCAAGGCGAGTATTCGAACATGCTCCGGTTCTAGATCAGCCAACTCATAAATTAATTTCTTTTCGATGGGATCAGGCAATGAATTACTCAGTTCAGTTCCGCTTTCTGTTAATGTAATTAAGGCTACCCGACGATCTCCCTCTTTCCTGGTCCGTTTCACCAATCCCTTTTTTTCCAGGCGATCAATGATCCCTGTAATATTGGATGGTGTAACATATAGCCTGCGGCTGAGTGAAGCCGATGAAAGCTGTCCTTCTTTGACCAGAGTCCTTAAGATCGAGCTTTGCGGTCCTGTCAGTCCGTACTGTTTGCTCATCTTAAATGCATCGAGCGAAACAGCTCTTACAAACTTGCGGATTGCGCTTACGATTTCCTGAATTAACAATTCATTTTCAGCGTACATTGCCTGCTCCCCATTAAATAATTGCATTAATTTAGCTTTTTGAAAAACGTGTCCCACAAGCATTCAGGTAATCCGGTTTTAAAGTGGGTCACTGTTTGAGTGTATTAGAGAGCGTTAAGAAAGAACAGCAAAATAGCAAATTTTACCT